>NZ_JBTRWP010000077.1:0-9902 GCF_054609335.1 Acidiferrobacter sp.
TTTTGTGTTCTTCCTCAGTCAATACGATCGGGGGTGCTACACGCATCAATGGTCTCCTGCCCTGTACCTTACCAGTCAGACAGGCGATGGCCATATTAGTGCCTATAATTATGAAGCACTACACTAGCGTGCCCACTTGTGATATCACGACGACCGTCTGTGTGGCCATGAACTCGAGATAGGAGAAATGCAGGTCACGCAGCATGTAGACCGCATAGAAGGGCCCGGCGATCCCCGCGGAGAAGCTCATGACCGCGGTAAAGATCGCGAAGCGGGGAAATTGCGTCCCCCGTACTTCTCGCCACAAGGTCCCAGGCTGCAGATTCAAGTGGCCCTTGGGCAAGGATTGTTCCCGCACTACGCGAATTTTGGGGACGGACAGCGCGCGGGCCAGCATCGCCACTAGAAAGATGGCAGCGAAGCCGCTCCAATGTGTCCGTGGTCTTTGGCGAAGCGCAACAACAGGCCGGCGCACACGAGCGCCACGAAATTGGCGACATTCATGAGTCGCGAACGCTGCGCGAAATAGCGGCCGCGCATGTCTTCCGGGACCAGATCCCCCATGAGGCTATGCCATAGAGGGTTGGCGAAATGATTGGCGCCATAATAGAAGGTGAGTGCTACCAAGAGAATCGCCATGGCATGTCCAGGCCATAGGAGCGGCAGGAGAATGACCGGGACTAGGATCCCCTGTGCGGCGAGTTCCGCGATGATGAGTGGTAGGCGCGCGCCGCGGCGCTCCGCCCAGCACGCGCCAACACCTGCGCAAATGAGCCGAGCAAGGCGGGGAAGGTCACAAGCAGCCCCACTTCCGCTGCGGTCGCGTTCAAATAGAGCACGTAGGCGGATAAGTAGGACTCGCCGGCGCCGCGCATGGTCGATGAAAGCACACCTTCGGAGGCCATGCCGGAAAGCGATGTCTGGGTTGGTTCGTCGGTCACGGAAAAGTCGGTTTGGAGAGCGCGGGGGCTATTTAAGGCCTCCGGCGACCAATTCACAACACAAGTGGGTCTGCTCTGGACAGGCGGCCGCATGTAGCGGACCAAAAGCCCATAATTGACCAAAGGTCGATGGACTAGTACGCTTAATCGGACTAGACAGTGGCTCATAACAAAATAAAGGGGGGCGCATGAGTCTGGTATCGCGGTGGGTGTATTTGTTGTTGACCATCCCCTTTCTCGGAACTTTGTGGGTCCCGCTGTACGATCATGTCCAGCCGACCTTGTTCGGTTTCCCGTTCTTCTATTGGTACCAGCTCGCCTGGGTCCCGGTGAGCGTGACCCTCACGGCCATCGTTTATCTCGTCCGCCGCTCAAATGCGCCCAATGATCTAAAGGGGGACGCATGAGCGCCGCCCTTGGGATCTTTCTCGCGCTTTTTCTGCTCGTCACCGGCCTCGGCTTCTGGGCAAGCCGTTGGCGACCGGGGGACTTGAATCTTTTGAGTGAATGGGGCCTAGGCGGACGACGCTTCGGCAGCGTCGTGACTTGGTTCCTTCTGGGCGGCGACCTCTACACGGCCTACACCTTTATCGCCGTACCAGCGCTGGTATTTGGGCAGGGGGCGCTTGGGTTTTTTGCGCTACCGTACACGATCGTCATGTATCCCATCATGTTCCTTATCATGCCCAAACTTTGGACCGTCGCGCGGGAGCGGGGTTACGTCACGGCCGCCGACTTCGTCGAACAGAGATTCGACTGTCGGACGCTGGGGCTCCTGGTCGCTGTGACTGGTATTCTCGCCACGATGCCCTATATAGCTCTTCAGCTCATAGGTATTCAGGTGGTGCTCGGGGCGTTGCATCTGGAGGGAACGGGGGTATGGTCCGACGCCCCGCTCATCATCGCCTTTGTGGTCCTGGCGGCCTACACCTATACCGGGGGGCTGCGCGCGCCGGCGCTCATCGCCGTCGTCAAGGACATCCTTATCTATACGACCGTGCTTACCGCCGTGGTGGTGATACCGGCACATCTCGGGGGGTGGGCGGCGATCTTCGCTCAGGTACCGGCCGCCAAACTCACCTTCCCGGCGCCGCCGCCGCATAGCAGCGGCATATTGTCGGGCTATGCGACCCTCGCGCTCGGTTCTGCACTCGCCTTGCTCATGTATCCGCACACCGTGACCGGGGTCCTGGGTGCCAAGAGCGCGGATGTGGTCCGTAAGAACGCCGTGTTTCTACCGGCCTACTCTTTTGTGCTGGGGCTGCTCGCACTGCTTGGCTATCTGGCCTATGCCGCACACCTCAATACCCTTCCGCAGTTCCGCAGTGGGTTTGCGCACTATGGGCCGAGCTACGCGGTGCCTGCGCTCTTCATGCGCTTTTTGCCGCCGTGGTTTGTGGGCGTCGCCTTCGCCGCTATCGTCATAGGGGCGCTCGTGCCCGCCGCGATCATGTCAGTGGCGGCTGCGAATCTCTTTACGCGGAATATCTATAAGGCCTTCCTGCATCCGGGCGTGAGCGAGGCGGGGGAGACGAGGACGGCCAAGCTCGCCTCGCTCTTTGTGAAATTCGGCGCCCTCATCTTCGTGCTGGGGGTTCCGGAGAAATACGCCATCATGCTCCAACTCCTAGGAGGGATCTGGATCATTCAGACCTTCCCGTCTATCGTGGTCGGTCTCTATACGCGCTGGCCGCATCGTTATGCGCTCATCGTGGGGTGGCTTGCTGGCATGATCGCCGGGACCGCCATGGCGGCGAGCACCTCGTTCAAGAGCGTGATCTACCCACTCTCTATTGCGGGCTACACCGTTCCGGCCTACGCGGCGATCTACGCCGTGCTCGTCAATCTCGCGGTAATAGTGGTGGCCACCTGGATACTGAAGGCCTTGCGCGTCGGCGCGGGGCGTGACGGTACGCTTGATGTGCAGATGCGCAGCATCTGACGCGCGCGGACGCGATGGTGAAAGCCGCATTGTTTCAGGTGGATGCCTTCACGACCCGCCTGTTTTCGGGCAACCCGGCGGCGGTCGTAGCGCTATCCGCTTGGCCTGAAGGCAAGGTCTTACAGGCGATTGCCGCTGAGAACAATCTTTCGGAAACCGCGTTCTTTGCACCGGCCGCCAGCGGTTTCGATCTCCGATGGTTTACACCCTTATGCGAGGTCGACCTCTGCGGACACGCCACCTTGGCTGCGGCCCATATCCTCTTTCGACATCTCGCGTGGCCGGATCCTGTCATCGAGTTTCACACCCGCAGCGGCGATCTTACCGCGTGGCGCGAGGGTGAATGGATCGTCATGGATTTCCCGGCCACGGATTTGACACCGTGCACCACGCCACCCTGGCTCGTCGCCGGCCTTGGCATCAAGCCCCGAGAAGTCTTTGTGACGGCGCGCGATTATGTGGCGATCTATGACGACCACAAGATCGTGTTTGCCATCCGGCCCGATCATGAGGTTCTGCGCGCGCTCGACCGGTCCGGTATCGCGGTCAGTGCACCCGCGGATGGGTTCGGAGAGGGGGTGGATTTCGTGAGCCGCTTCTTTGCCCCACGCCTCGGTGTGCCCGAAGACCCGGTTACGGGTTCCGCGCACTGCGCGCTCGCCCCGTATTGGGCGAGACGACTCGCCAAGTCCGTTCTCTCCGCCCGACAGCTGTCGAGTCGCGGCGGCGAAATTCTTTGTAGTGTGCACGGCGATCGTGTGGCCTTGTCGGGCCACGCCATTACCTTCCTCACAGGCGAGATCGAATGGGAAGTAGACGATCCTTCGGCCTAACCGGTGGGATGCGGTATCTCCGGGATCTTTGGGGTATCTCACGCACGAGGCCAGCACTCACGAAGGAGTCTGGTGTTGGGCATGGCGGGGCAGTCCTTGCAGTACCCGCGGTCCCAAAGGCGCACGCCCGGAGGACAGCGGCGCTACGGCGAGGTACGACTTAAGGCCGCAGTCATCCCTATGCCGGTCGTGGCACGGCGTACCGTCGCCTAAGCCTATGTGTTCGGCCGCTACCACAAACAGAAAAGGGGCTTGAACGTCTCTGCGCCCATCTGAGGCGGAATACCGCGGTGATCACTGATCAGGGCCGCGATCCGGACTTTGCATATTCGTTTTCGATTGACGGTTCGGACACGCTTAGGACAAAAAAAAGTCCTTGCCCTTCTTTATCTCGCCCATCCGGGTGCTCGCGACAAGCGTCATGCGCACGCGGAGGATAGGCGCGCATAAACGGCCCTTACCGAGCTTTGCATTGCGACAGATCCTCCCCGTCTTGGGCTCTGGTTCTAGTAGCGAGCCTCATTCGATCGCCGAAAATAGCACAGGCCATACAATAGCCGCGCCGAAAGTGCGCACCGAGTCTACGTGAATTAACATATTTGCAAACTTATGCGCAGTCGTGAAGTCATCATGGTATTCGTATAAAACAAAGATAATTGAACGCTTATATATTAATGATCTGAAATATAGTAATAGAAAATAGTTGTTCGCTATAGAAAAAAGCGATTGCGATTATTGACAATGGGTAGCGACACGGATGTAAGTGGCTGTTATAAACCAACAACAGTCATAACAATGTCAGGGAGTAAGTATGGAAGAACCGCAAAGTTTCGTATGGAAGTGGCTAAATGGTGTGGCGACGGTGGTCGCTGGCGCAGTTGTGTTCTTGTGCAGCGCACATCCCGCGGTGGCGGCCATAAAAGGGGCGGGGAGCGACAACGCTACAGCAGCCCTGGCGCAGATCGCGAAGGATCTGGCTCCGGCTAAGCCATTTTTTGTGACGACCGTGGGCAAATGGATCGCGCCGCTTATGTATATCGGCTCGTTTGCTTTGCTAGCTAATGGTCTTATGCATTTGGATCCAACCCGGAAAAAGGCCAACGAGTTTGGTGTCGGTATCATTACGGCGACCGCGGGGCTTATGTGGTGGCCTTTCTTGATTGCTATGATGGTTGTGCAAGGACTCGGGCCACTGACTAATTTTGTGGTGGGGCTTGCAGGTATGTACGCATTTTTCTTTATAGCCCTGGGTTTCACGCAGATCTTTCATGTGGAGTCCCGGCAACAGTTAGGCGCGGTTGCCATTTTTATTGGGTGGCTTACGGGTGCTTACGCCTATTACTTTCTTACATTGCCCGCTCCGACCGGCGGCACATGGGTGTATCACTTCACGATCGCCTTGGTCTGGTTTGTCGCCATGAATCTTGCAGGACTGCTTATGCAGAAGCGCATGAGTGAACGTTTTGTAGGCTGGGTCGTCACGTTTGCGGCCATCTACACCTTCGCTATACCGGGTATCCTGTGGTCGATGGCGCCGGGCCATCAGGGACCATTCTAACGACATCATAATGGGAGAAGAACAATGATACCTTGGCCATTAGTAGGGATTGCGATTGCGGGCTGGCTTGTAGCTGTGTCTATTTGGCTTGCCGATTTGTAGATGTAAACACCGTGGGCCCGGTGAGCGGACGACCGGTAGCGGCGGAGGTGGTGGCGAGCCCGTGAATGGGGGAGAGTATTCACCATTCACGGGCTTTGTTGTGGGTGCGCGCTACCAAGGTGGGTGGCGTAACTTTGGCATACATGGCTCTGCGCACAGTCGTTTGCGTGTGGGTCTCTTTGCGTCCCAGATCAAAGCTTCGCGTGATGTCTTATCCGGCGCAACACGACAACTGTTTTATATCCTTCGTGAAAGTCTGGGCGCAGAGCTTCAGGCCCTCGACCATGGTTAGGTAGGGGAAGATCTGGTCGGCCAGTTCCTCTACGGTCATTTGCCGGCTCATGGCGATCGCTGCCGATTGGATTATCTCCCCGGCCTCGGGAGCCAGGATCTGGGCGCCTAGGAGCCGTCCCGAGGGGCGTTCGGCGACGAGCTTTATGAAGCCCCGGGTATCGAAATTCGCAAGCGCCCGCGGGACGTTTTCCAGAGGAAGTGCGCGCACATCCACGGTTAGGCCTTGGGCTTGCGCCATAGCCGCAGTGAGGCCTACCGAGGCTACTTGGGGATCGGTGAAGACAACGGCAGGTAGGACCTCGAGATCGAGCCGCGTATCGGCGCCCGTCATATTCATGGCCGCGCGCGTCCCGGCAGCGGCCGCGACATAAACGAAGCGGGGGAGGGTGCTGCAATCGCCACCGGCATAGACATGAGGCACATTCGTGCGGAGGTGGTCGTCGACCATGATCGCGCCCTGGGCGTCCCTCCGCACGCCAGCCAAGGCCAAGCCCAGGGTGTCGGTGTTGGGTCTCACACCTGTGGCCACAAGCAGTTGATCCCCCGTGAGGGGGCCGTGAGAGGTCGTGAGTGTAAAAGCCCCAGGTTCGTGGTGGACATTCGTCAAGGCGGTGTCGGTGAGGACGCGTATCCCCTCTTCCTCGAAAATTGGCTGAAGCCCCAGGCCGAGATCGGGGTCCTCACGTGAAAGGAGCGCCCCCCGGGCTACGATCGTTACTTCCGAACCCAGTCGGCGAAAGGCCTGCGCCAATTCCAGCGCGACCGCCGAAGCCCCCAGGACGAGGAGGTGTCGAGGCGTTTCGCTCGCCGTGAGGGCCGTGCTCGAGGTCAAAAAGGGGGTCTCCCGCAAACCGGGCACGTCGGGGATCGAAGGTGACGCGCCGACGGCGATCAAAAAGCGGTCGGCCTCCAACCGTTCTTCGCGTCCGGCCGCGTCCGTGAGGTTCAGGGTATGGTCGTCAACGAAACGGGCATGAGCCCGCCTCAGAGTGATCGCAGGGTTTTTGGCTACGATATCCAGGTATTTGGCCTGCCTGAGCTCCGTGACGCGTGCCTGCTGCTGCGCGATCAATGCCTCCCGATCTATCGTGGCGGCGTGGGGACGTATCCCCTCAAAGTGCGGCGCAGCTTGTGTGTGGGCCTCTTGCGCTGCCCGGATCAATATCTTGGAGGGTACGCAGCCTATATTGACGCAGGTCCCACCGATAACGGTGTGTCCTTCTATCATAGTCACGCGGGCACCCCGTTCGGCGGCGCGGATCGCGCAGGCGAAGGCGGCCGAGCCGCTACCGATGATGGCGATGTGCGGCGTACTCGAACGAGACCCTTCATCAGGTGGTCTAGGGCTCGACAGGTGGGCGTCGATACTGGAGCCCTCACACTGATCGCAGCCCGGGGTTTCGCTCGCAGAATTGCTTATCATGCCTGTGCCGCCCGATCTTTCGACAGAAGCAGTCTAGGCACCGTACTGCGGTACGGGGTCAAGCGAGGACAGGAGTGCGCCGCTAGGCCGCACTCGCATGCACGCAGACGGAGTTCTGGGCCTGAGCCTTCAAGTATTGACGAGATATACGTATAACCAATGCATTACGCGGATATGTTCATGCGAAACATTAACGAACGGTGGTCTCCCGTCTCACTCGGATGAAGGCGTGAGCGGTGCTGATGCTGTTTCCCGAAACAGGCGACGGTACAGGATGAGATAGGCGGCCTGAAAGCCGCCGGCTATAAAGAAGGGAAGCTCCAGGAAGCCTGCATGATACAGCAGACCCGCAAAGACCGGGCCGAGGGCCCGCGGTGCCTGAATGGAAACGCTGTTGAGGCTCGCGGCAAGCCCGCGACGATGGCCGCGCACAAGACCCATATTGAGCGCCTGGCGGGCCCCGGCCGTACCGCGATTCAAGGCCGAACGGATGACATACAAGACCGCAGCGACCAAGAAGTTGGGCGCGAGCGGCAATATGAGGAGAACCGTAAGGCCCAGGTAGCGCATGCCCAACACGGAGCGCACGACGCCGTAGCGACGCGTCAACTGGCCCACTAGCAAGGAAGAGGCCGCCGTCGCGATCAAGGCCACGCTCATGAGCGGCCCGATACTCAAGGGGCCATGATGAAAGCGCACCGCAAACCAGTAGGCCATCAAAGGTCCAATGAAACCTATTCCGAGCCCGTTCAGTGCGTTTATGCCAAAAAGCTTGAGAAGCTTCCGGTTCTCGGCACGCGTTAAGCTGTCGGATGTCGGATCCTCGGGCGCGCCGTCAGGGGACGGTCGTCGATAAGGGACGCTGTCGGGCAAGGTCCGCAGCAAGGTCAGGGCAAGGAGGGCACCCGCAAGGACCAGGAGGAAGAGGGGGCGATACGCGAGCGTGCCCGGCAGCAACTTCCCGACGAGAGGCGGGAGCGTTGCCAGCAAGGCGCCTAGCGCCATCCCCAAAAAGCCCACGGCGGTATTCAGGTTGTAGACGGCAGGGCGGTCGCGCGCATCGACCAGTTCGGAAAGCCACGCAAGCTCCACGGGCGCGAAGGGGCCGGCGCCCCCATTTAGTCCGTGTCCGAAACCTCCCAGGATCGCGGCGATCACGAGCGCGGCCGGTCGCGCAGAGCTGAGTGCGAGCAGCGCCGCTCCCACCTGAACCCACTCATAAGCGCATAAGAAACCTTTGCGCCCGCGGATATCCGAGAGGGGCCCTACGAACAGCGCCATAGTGGCCGACATGAGCAGCGCCGCCATAAAGAGCGTGCCAATCGCGGGCGCCGACCAGTGCAGGGCGTGGAGGTAAAGCGCAAAATCCACGACCAGCGCCCCTTGTCCTATGCTGCGTGTGGCCCGCATGACGATGAGAAACCGCGCCGCGCGCGAAAGCCGGCCATAGAGCATACAGGGGCCTATATCCTAGAAGTAATATCGTAATTACAATGCACTATCTAATAGTACTAAAGTGCTTTGTTAGGGCATACGCCGCTCCCCACCGGGCGGTACGCTCATCGATCGACACCCAGGATCTTTCGAAGCTGTGGGATCTGCTCACGAGCTGTCCCATAAAGCACCTGGGCATCGCATACGGTGATGGGTGCGACCCGTACCCCAAGCTCCGCCTTGACCCGGTCGGCCACCCCGGGCGCGCTCAAGTCATGCTCCGCGTACGCGATGCCGAGCTGCGCGAACCACGCCTTGAGCGCGGCGCAGTCGGGACACCCTGGACTTGTATAGAGGGTAACGGTCTTGGGCACTCAGGCTCCTTCGTCGGCGTTGGCGCCTCTGGATGCCATTCTCCCACCCGTGGCACGTGACCGATAGCGTCCTACGCAGACTGTCTCTGAAAGAGTCCTCGCCACCAGCGTTTCCGGCCTTCGGGTAGCGGTCGGGGGTCCTCGAGGGGCTCGGGCGCCATACGCGTCATAAGCCAACCCGGCAAGGTCTTCATGCCCGACGAGCCGCAGGAGCTGCCGAGATTGTGCGGGTCGAATACCTTGATGAAGGTTGGGTTAGCCTTGTCGTCTGCATACACGATACCGCAGTAATCCTCGCGATGCTCACGACGCAAGAGTTCGTCGATTTTGTCTATGAAACGAAGGAGATTTTCAACGGTCTCAGGCTCGGTGGGGGCAGGCTCGCCGATCGCGTAGACATACCAGCCCTCCGGCGACTCCCGAACCACAGACCAAAGCTCAGTAAGTTGGTTCCAGCTCACGATTCCGGCGAAAGGGCCCGTAAGGCGGGCCTGGAACAGACTCCCGTCAACCGTACTCATCGTTTTTTGCTCCACTCAATGCCCCATCTTTTGGCTTCTCTAGTCCTTCGACGAGGCGATGCCTCTAGGACGCTGTGCGATCTACATCTCCGAACGCTTGTTTGCCTGCACGGGACAGGTCTTTATGCCTAGGATTTGATAAAGCCCGCAAAATCCTAAGAGGCCGGTCATGAGCGGCAAGACGCCGATCCATCCCCAAGGCGCCCACCGACCTGTGACCGCAAGTCCAATCAACACGAGCCCCAGAATGATGCGAATGCCGCGATCCAACAGCCCTTCGTTTGTGCGCATGACGGTAGTTCCTCCGTGATAGACCTTCATTATCCACCGAAATCGCCGCCACGGTATAGAACGCCCGAGGGCGCTTCGGAGATTCCAACGCCGACTTTGGAGAAATTTTGCAGTGACGGGGGGGGCACGGAGAGTTGGTATTAACTTGCTTTATATTGTTGTGTCTACGATTTTACATAATATACATTA
>NZ_JBTRWP010000078.1:0-9718 GCF_054609335.1 Acidiferrobacter sp.
GCAGAAGTCGCGCGCACTCTCTGCGCTTGCCTCGTACTCGGCAAAGAGCTCTTGCCAAGCCTCATTACTGCGGATCTTTGCCATCCATCCGTCTCCATCAATGTGATGGATCGGATCGTAAGCGACTCAGGGGATCACGGGCAGGGTGCGGTTGCTGGAGCGCTTACGCCCGAAGCGGCGCCGTAGGTGACTATGGCTACAACAATAGCAACGATGGCAGCGCCCGCTTTCGATAGGCCCGCCTCATGGTAATTCCAGTGCTGACTCGCAAGCTGCACTTGCTGCCAGGCCACGTCTTCGAGTGGCTTGAGTCTTGATACTCGTCCATCGTGAAATTTCCTCTTCGTTAGCTTGGCGGCTCACGAATAGGAGTTTCGTCGATGGACTCCCCTATTTGTCAAACTTTACCTGCCTCCCCGGCAGAGCCGGGGGGCCTCCCTTTGTAGGCTAGCGCAATATACGCACGGGTATTTTGCATTCCGATTCCATTTCACACTCCAAAGCCGATTCACTCAAAGATCGTGGCGACCCTGGCCAAAACTTCATCCATGACCGCCGCAGGCAGGCTTTCCACCTTGCGCCCATTGCGGGCATTGAGATCGAGCACGCGGGGCTGATCGCAACGGACAACACCGGTTGTCTCGGTCCCGGCAAGAGGCACGACAAAGCCAATGCGGCGGGCAAAATCACCACCATTCGTGATTGGCAGGATCACGGGTAAGCCGGTCGCCCGGTTAAACTCATCCGGTGAGACGACGACGACCGGACGGTGTCCGCGTTGTTCGCGGCCGAGCGTCGGCTCCAGATCGACCATATAGACCTCGCCGCGCCTCACAGAAGCTCGCGGCCTATAGCGGGGGCATCAACCCATTCGCGTTCTTCGGGCGGCTGGGGTTGCGAATAGTCCGATGCGGCCAGAAGCTCAGCCATCGTGTAGCGTGGCCGCCCCTTCGGTTCGACAACGAGTCGTCCGTTATCGACGGCGAGGCCGACCGTGGCCCCAGCCGACAGCTGCAGAACATCGAGCAGCGCTGGGGGGACAGCGAGCATGATAGAACCACCGACCTTGCGTAGATTCGTGATGTGCATAGGCACCTCCTCTAGTTATATATAAATATAACACTACGACCCCGGGTCTGCAACCCTATTTGGGGATTGTGCAATCCAAAGGCGGGTACGTTGGAAATCGCTGCGGCAAGACATGAAAGAATTGAGCTGGCCGTTCCATAGCGCACATGTGTAATTTATCGATTACATTCCGTCAACGTCTTGATCCACAACGACCGACGCCATCAGAAACAAACGTTGCCTACCCAGCCACATCACCAAACGGTCGGGATCCGGTGACCGCCTCGCTTAGACCGTAGTGACAGAGACGCTTGGCAGAGGGGCTGCCGTAGCGGTGGGTCCGCGGAGATCGGATGCGCGCCCTTGGGGGCGCCTCCGATTCCCCTGCGCGGATCATCGTGCAACGCTCACTTTTCCTGTAACGAGAATGGCCCAAGTTGTTACACAACCTCGCATGAGGTCCCGAAACCTCGGCTTATGTCGGGGTAAAATGTCACAAAACGGATGAAGTTAACGTACTGCGTCACAAGGATAATGTGTCTGCGGCGCCGCATGGCGCCAAATGTCTACACAATAGCCCGTGCAATGTACGCATGGTTATTTTGCCTTCCGATTCCATTCTGCAATGTGGGTTTTTGATTTGCAGGGCGATACCTTGATGATAGGACGCCGCTCCGCGGGTACGTACCCGGTTAGTCGTCGCTGTGTCCTGGGGTGCGCCGGGGCGTTTTGCTCGTCATCCCGCGCGCAAAATACAGCCGGATCGCGCCGGTGCCGTCAGCGCTACCGGTGATATCGACCGGGCGCAAAAGGTTTGGGGTGGCGGCGATCCAGAGGCGCTGCCGCAAGACCCTGCTGGTCGGCGCAGCGCGTTTAGATGGGAGTTTCGTCGCTGGGGCTGCGCTATTTGTCGAACTTTAGCTGCCTCCCCGGCAGAGCCAGGGCCTCCCTTTGGGGGCTAGCGAATACGTCTTACAGGACCCACTTCCTGGGGGCTAGGAGACTCTGGCAGGCGGATCTCATGCTCCTTACTGTACTGGTAGTCGTGAAACACATGCTCTGCGGAAAGCAATGCGTAACTCCCGTCGGCCAGAAGATGGGTCGTGTCTTTGAGACGGTAGGTGTAATGGCCGCACGTCCATATGGCAAAATTGCGCATGTGGGTACAGAGACAACTTTTGTCCTTTACCGAGAAAACCGTATCGGCGCCCCGGGCCTCACGTTCACGCTCATAGGCATCTATGTAGGCGCAGTGGCCCGAGCTGTCGAGCAGATAGCCATAGGCCTCGCAGTTCGGTCGTATCGCCGCCCCTATGCCGGGACTGCTCTTTAGCATGCGCATGGGGTACCCGGTGGGCGAGACGAGATTGACCTCGATATCGTCCTCACGCGCCTGAAGATACTCCTGCTTTACCTTTTCCGGCAGCCCGCACTCGTGTGTCACCGTAAAGCGCGTTGCTACCTGCACGGCGCTGGCGCCGGACTCCAGAAATTCCGTCGCATCGCTGCCCGTGAATATTCCCCCGGCGGGGATCACGGGAATATCGAGCCCTTGTTGCGCGAGGTATTGCAGTATTTCCGCGACGATCGTCTTGAGATCGTACTGCGCCCAATCCATACCGAAACCAAGGTGACCTCCGGCGAGCGGCCCCTCGACCACGATATAGTCGGGGAGTCGCCCCAGGCGGGCATTCTTGCGCAAAAATAGCAAAAGCGCCCGCAATGACGACACGATTATCCCCAACTGCGCGTCACGGAACCGGGGGTGATCTTCAATGAGCGCAAGCGATCCCAGGTGCAGGCCGGCGCCCAAGGTAATCCCGTCGATACCGGCGTCCAGTGCGGCCATAAGCCGGACGCGCAAGGTCTCGCGCGGCGCATTCATGGTGAGCTTCTCCATACAGTTTATGAAGATGAGCCCCGGGCCCTTTTTGGCCTCCATGGTACGGCCGACATGCAGTGCGGTGGCCTCCGCGAGACGCGCGAGATCGAACTGCACCTCGGCCTTGTCGTTGTTCAGTACGTTGTGTTTATATTTCCGGAGTTTTTCAGCGACATACTTGGTCTTGAATCGGCGGTCGGACACGGTAGGAACCATGGCGTCCGAGATATGCCCGATCCCGCCCAGTCGCGCCGCCTCAAGCGCCAAACGCGCGGCCGATATGTCGACACCCATGCCGCCGACGATGAGAGGTACCAGTTCATGTCCGGCGAGATGGAGGCGGAAGTCGTTTACGCATTTCATGACAAAAGGTGATTCCCTGGCGGTGGCCGTGTGCGATGTGAGGGATCGGGGCAAACACCCAAGATTGGCTGGATCAGGGAATGTCCCTCTTCGTCTCCGGAACAGGTGAGTGGGCGGCCTGAGGCACCGCGGTATGGGAATGCCAGGACGGTCGGTCGAGTCGCATGCGCCCAGTTCCTTCGTGCCGGCGACCAAATGGCAGGCGCTCAACCCGTACCGCTCGCCAGTACCCCGGGCGGGAGAGGTGTGGCGGCCCTGCCAATTTGCCATATTTCCCAGTTTTTTGGAAGGGTTCCCGTGGCGTTCCCGGTACCCTGCCGACATGTGGCATGGATGGCAGTCTAGCGCCTCGGCGTTGCGATAACCACAGGCCGAGCGGCGTCTTGTAATAATGGTACCAGGGCGCGCGGACGAAGGGTGGGAAAGGGGCCCGGAATTACGGGTCCCCGTGGTGAAGCCCTTGACGCAGCCGCTTACGAACATCCCCACCGGGATGGGTCATAAAGGCCCTCTGCGCGCATCGCGGCGCAGAGCCGCTGTCGTGGGGCGCTGCCGGCGCGTCCATGCGAGGGCGCCTACCCTGGTGGGACCCGGGGCGCACAGGCCCGATCTCCGAGGCGCCACGTCCAGCCCGCGCGTGGCCCTGCCTGTCACGCAGTCGTTCCCGGAGGCAGCGTGGCCGCCCGTCTGGACCGAAGTCGCACGCGGGAAGCGGCCTGAGGGGCGCCCATTCGCACGCCCGCTGCGGCGCAGCGAATCGACGGTTATGACCGCCGGGACCGTGGGGCCCGTTTTGGCGGCACAAGGCACGCGCCGGCCGGGGCACCGGCGTCCGCCCTTACCCACCACAGCGTCGCCCCAAACATCGCCCCTCACGGGTCCCGCAAGACCCGGCAGGGTATGCCGTAACCTGCGGTCCTCGCACGACTCGCCGGGGACAAGTCACATCAGCGTCGCGGCCACGATGCGTCTTGCTCTTCCAGGGGCGTGCTGCCGCGCACAGCCCCCACTGCCGACTTCGTGGGTCTGATAGCTATGGGTTCGTGCCGGGAACGACCAGCTGTGGCGATAGCCCAAGCCCCGGGTTTGGCCCGTGGCCCCGCCGGCCCTTAGTCGCCTTTTGCCGAGCCTTTCAAAGAACCGGCCCCGGTGGCGCATGTCTCGAGCAAGGCGGCCAAGTCCCGGGCCGAAGTCACCTCGGGGCGCTCATTTGGGCGGTGCTCGACCCTGCGTAAACCGCGCATATACGAGCGGAATCCGGAAGTGGGCACTCACCCTACCGTGATCCGGGTCTTGCGTTCGTAGATCGGCTGCCGGTATCCTCGCCGCTTTTGCGGGACGCAGCCAGTATCGCAAGGTGTACGCCTTGACGCGACCGCTTGGCTGGCGTCTGTATCTCACGCGGGAGGCCCTGCGCCATGGACCAACCCTTACAGATCCTCATGTACACGGGTTTTGATCCTGGCGGGCTCGAACGCGCCTACGCCAAGGTCGCCGAGGCCTTGGCGCAAGGGGATTTTCACTCCGCCCAGGTCAAGAAGCTTCGCCATGCCACCTACGGCAAGCTCTACCGGGCGCGACTCAATGATTCCGACCGCCTGCTTTTTTCGCTGGTAAAGCACGGCGAACAGACCGCTCTTCTCATGCTCGAGGTCATACGCCAGCACGACTACGCCTCATCGCGCTTCCTGCGGGGCGCGGAGGTGTCTCCGGAAAAGATCCAGGATGCGGACCCCGCCGAGGCGCGACGCGAGGCCACTCCCCTGCGTTATTGGCCGAAGACCCGCACAAGTATCCATGTCCTGGACAAACCCCTTTCCTTCGATGATACCCAAGCGGCGCTTTTTGCGGCCCCGGCCCCCCTTATACTGGTCGGCGGCGCCGGCAGCGGCAAGACTGCCCTGCTTTTGGAAAAGTTGAAGACCATTCCCGGCGATGTGCTCTACATTACTCACTCCGCCTATCTCGCCGAGCATGCGCGTGAACTTTACTACGCGCACGATTTCGTGCGCGAGGGACAGGAGGCGGCCTTTCTCTCCTACCGAGACTATCTTGAGACTTGGCGCATTCCCGAGGGACGCGAGGCAAGCTGGCGCGACTTTAGCGCGTGGTTTGCGCGTATTCGCCAAAACTCCAAGGGGATAGATGCCCATCAGATCTTTGAAGAGATCCGCGGGGTCATCACAGCGCGCGCCGAAGGGGTGCTTGATTTCGAGGCCTACAAGGCGCTCGGTATCCGCCAGTCCATCTTTGCCGCAGATCAGCGCGAGGCCGCGTACGATGTGTTTGTACGCTATCAGTCGTGGCTCAAGGATCATCGGTTCTTCGATCTCAATTTGCTGGCCCACGCCTGGAAACCTCTGGTACAGCCGCGCTATGACTTTGTCGTCATAGACGAGGTCCAGGATCTGACCGCCATTCAGCTGTCGTTGGTCCTGGCGGCGCTACGCAAGCCCGAGGCTTTCGTGCTCGGGGGCGACGCCAATCAGATCGTGCATCCCAATTTCTTTTCCTGGGCCCAGATAAAAAGCCTGTTCTGGGCGGATTCACGACTGAGCGCGGGCCGCGAATTGCAGGTGCTCACGCATAATTTTCGGAATGGTCGCACGGTCACGCAGGTCGCCAATCGGCTCCTCGAAATCAAGCAGCAACGCTTCGGATCCATTGACCGCGAGAGCAATTTTTTGGTGGAGGCGGTAGGGGAACTGGCGGGAGCGGTGCAGGTCCTGGATGACGCAAAGCCCGGGCTTTCGGCGCTTAACCAACAAATATCCAAGTCGACGCAGTATGCCGTACTGGTTTTGCGCGAGGAAGACAAGGCGGCGGCGCGGGCGATCTTTACGACCCCCCTATTGTTCTCGGTCCAGGAGGCCAAGGGCCTGGAGTATCCCCATATCGTGCTTTATCGTTTTCTTTCCGATCATCGCGCGACCTTTGCGGCCTTATGCGAAGGGGTCCGCAAGGATGACCTGGGGGGAGAGGCGTTGACGTTTCGGCGCGCCAAGGACAAGGGGGACCGATCGCTTGATGCCTACAAGTTTTTCGTAAACGCCCTTTATGTGGCCATCACCCGCGCCGTGGATAGTGTCTATTTGGTGGAATCCGACCACAACCATCCCCTGCTGAATCTGCTGGATGTGCAGGGCCGTGCCGCCGCCCCCATCGTGGTGCCGGCGTCGTCGCGCGATGACTGGCAGAAAGAGGCTCGCAAGCTCGAACTGCAAGGAAAGCTGGAACAGGCCGAGGCTATTCGCGCAAGCATCCTTCAGACAAAGGCGCCACCCTGGCCAGTCGCCAACGCGAGCCATGTCGAGGCGCTGATCCAGAAGGTCTTTGTCGAGCGCGCGGTGGGCAACAAAGGGAGCCAGCAGCTCTTTGAGTACGCCGCGTTCTACGATGCCCCGGAGCTCGCCGAGCGCCTGGCCCAGGAGCGACAGTTCTCTTTGGCCCGTCACTTTGTCGCGCAAAGGCCCCGGATCGTAAAGGCACGGCTCGCCAGTTATAGCCGGCATCACTTCAATGAAATATGGAATGATTGCGACCGCTACGGTCTGGAACACCGCACCCCCATGAACCAGACACCCCTTATGGCGGCGGCGCGAGCCGGAAATGTGGCGCTTGTGGAGGCGCTGTTGGAAAAAGGGGCGCGCCGGGACAGTTGCGATCATTTGGGCCGCAACGCCGCGCACATCGCGTTACGCGAGGCGTTTACCGATCCGGAATTTGCGCAGGCCGGCTTCCCGGCCCTGTGGAGCCTTCTTGCGCCCCTTGGCATCGATTTGCGCATCAATGACCGCCTGGTTCGTCTCGAGAAGCACCAGGCCGAGTATTTCCTTTTCCAGACACTCTGGGCCCTCATCCCCAACGCACCAGTCGACTATGGTCTGGTTCTCGGATTCCGGCGCGGACTTTTGGAGCGCGTCTGGGCCAGATTGCCCGACATCGTCGTCCCGCCCAATCGCAAGCAAGGCTCCTATATATCCGGGCTTCTTGCCCGAAACGAGGTCAATCGGGATTACGCCTATAACCGCCGGCTTCTTGTGCGCGCACAGCAGGGGGTCTACTTGCTGCAATCCCATCTCTATCTGCGCGACCCCGACCGGGAGGGTGAGTGGCGGCATTGGACACAGGCCCATAATCTCGAGTTCCTGCAAGCGCATCTGCCGGCGTATCGGTCCACGTTCAAGGCGGTCCTGGACCTCGCCCCGCATACCGAGATGCCATCGCCCCCGGATGCGAATCCCGCGCCAAAGGCGAGCGATGATGGCCCTCGATAGAGGCCGGCCCACCCTCGTAGACAGGACCCGCCGTGGCGTCGCAGGCAGATGGGCGTGCGCGAAGCGGTACGCCCTCCGGCCCTGACGATCGACAACACCTCTTTTTGGGATCGACGATGGGCGCTCAACGGAGGATAGCGCTGACATGTAACGGATGCGTGGTGGGTGTCCACGCGGGCGCGTGGCGGCGCCAACCATACAGGCGGCCAATAGCGATCACAGCCCCGATCCGAGGACATTCACCTGGGGATCGCAGGGGCGCGCCTCGCAGGCCCTGCGCGACTGGTTGTCCCGAATGAGGGCGCGGGAATACAGCCATTCTCGATGCGACACCGATCATGGATGGCCGATAACGCGCCCGTCGCGGGGGCGGTACCCAACAGGTGGCACTGGGGCTCGCATAGGGGACTGGCTACAGCGCCACCGGGTGTTTATGGCTCCCCATGGGGGATTGTCGGCCCTGTGGGGGATCCGGGCGGTCCGCGCCATTGAGCGCATTGCCTCCCCGCGATGGAAGTCGCGGGCTTCCTGGCGAGGGACCATGAAGGCATCGGGACGCTTTTGAAGACCTGCAGGCGCGCACCGCTGGCTGAATGTCACCGGACTTCACGCGGACGGTCGTATCACGAGCCGGCCGGATCCGTGACGACCGTCATTCCGCGTCGGCGTGCGCGCACCCTTATCCGGGATTCGCAAGACGGACAAGGGCGGCAATGGGCCGGGCATCACAAGCCATGCTGGGCGCCGGCCACGCCGGAACTTGTGCCGAATCTCGGGCACTCGCGGGCAGGAGGGAGAGGCGCGGCGCGTATCGAGGCCGGAACCCTTGCGCCAAGCGCCCCCGATGCGGCGGGACGCCATGGCGCGGTATCATAGAGAGATGAATGCGCCTCCTCGTCGCGTCGCACACCTCGACATGGATGCGTTCTACGCGTCGGTCGAGTTGTTGCGTCAGCCGCAACTGCGCGGCCTGCCGGTGGTCGTCGGCGGCCGGCGGGGTGGCGGGGCGGCGCCGATGACGCTACGCGCCTATGAGGGTCGTGGAGTGGTGACGACGTCGACCTACGAGGCCCGGGCACTGGGGGTGCATTCGGGGATGAGCCTCATGCGGGCCGCGCGCCAGGCCCCGGACGCGCTGCTGCTGGCACCGAACTTCGAGGCCTACCGTCATTACTCAGCGCTTTTCAAGAGCGCCGTCGTTGAGATCGCGCCGCTCATGGAAAACCGCGGGATCGATGAGGTCTATATCGACCTGACGGACCTCGATTCCGACTCGCGATCCCTGGGGCGCCGCTTGAAGGAAGCGGTCCATGAGGCCACCGGGCTTTCGTGCTCGCTCGGGATTGCCGCCAACAAGCTGCTCGCCAAGATCGCCTCCGACCTGGACAAGCCCGACGGCCTGACACTGCTTGGCCCCGAGGACATCGCGCGTCGGGTGTGGCCCCTGTCTGTCGCGACAATCAGCGGGATCGGCCCCAAGGCCGCGGCCAGGCTCCATGGCCTTGGCATCCGTACGATCGGGGAACTGGCGGCGGCCGACGAGGCCCTCCTCGATCGCACCTTCGGTGCGCGCCTCGCGCTGTGGCTTCGTGAGTCGGCGAATGGCGTGGATGACCGCCCGGTGGTGACCGAGAGCGCTACCAAATCCGTGAGTCGTGAGACGACCTTCGAGCGCGACCTCGATGCGCGCGCCGACAGGCCCCGGCTGTCGGCAGTCCTCATCGAATTGTGCGAACGGCTGGCAGGCGATCTCTCCAGAAAAAATCTGGCGGCGCGCACCATCGGCATCAAGCTGCGCTACGCCGACTTCCACACCGTGACGCGCGACCTGACGGTGCCACGCCCGATTAGCGGGGCGCACGATATCCTGGCCGGGGCCCGTGAGTGCCTGCGCCGCGTCGCGCTCGACCGCCGCTTGCGGTTGCTTGGGGTGCGTGCGGGCTCGCTTTCGGGACCGTCCGGGGCGGCCATGCCCGGTCAGCAAGCGGAGCTGCCGTTCGGGGAGCGAGGCCCTGGCATCAATAGCGCGTGACAGGATAGGGTGGGCTCGGAGCCCACCCTAAGCCCGGCCGGGTCGCCAGACGGCGAGGCGGGTCCTAGACCCACCAGGGGGTCGGCGATCGTCGGG
>NZ_JBTRWP010000079.1:0-8659 GCF_054609335.1 Acidiferrobacter sp.
AGAGTGCCGCAGGAAGGCGCGCGCGGCAAGGCCCGCGGCGCCGCTTGGTCTTGATTTGGGTCAAGGCATGCCCGGGCCCCCATCTGAAAAAGTCTGGCCATGGCGCCGGTTCCCAGCGCGCCCAGGGCCGGGCGGACCCGCTGATATTCCGGGACCGTTCCGACGCGGTCATGAGTGATTTCGTAAGGGGGTATGTAATGGCGGAGATCTCGGCTGGCAGTGCGCGCGTCTCGATCGATGAGGAGGGCTATTTGATCGATCCGGGGGACTGGAGCGAGCCGGTAGCCGAGGCGCTGGCGCACTCCGAAGGTCTGGTGTTGGGCGATGAGCATTGGCAGGTCATCCGCTTCATGCGGGGCTTCTTTGACGAACATCAGGTCATCCCTGATGCCCGATTTACGATCCGTCACTTGGCCGATCAGGGGCTGGGCACCAAGGCGCGCTCACGGCTCTTCGAGCTCTTTCCCTACGGTTACGTCAAGCAGGCCTGCAAGGTGGCCGGTATGCGCCGACCGCGCGGCTGGAGCACGGGTTGATCGAATTCTTGCGTCTTCGCGCGCCCCGTATCCCTGGCGGCAAGTCTGAACTGATCTCTGTCCTCAACGCCTCGTTTCACTAGCCCTTAGCGGGCCCGTCGAGCCATACCACAGCCGCATCACCATCCTGGTGACGCGATCTCCCAGGATGGTGATATCCACCCGTGCGCCCAGTGCATGGGACCCGCTAATTCGCTAGAGCTCGCGCGTGGCCCGAGTTTTGCTCAAGGGATTAAGCCGGCGAGGCGCGAGATCGGTCCGATCGATGCGGGCGCTACGCTGCGTACCAGGCGCGGGGTGATGCCTTAAGGTCCCGGGCGGGCGCGACGGCAGACTGACCATGAGTGTGGGGGGTGGCGCGTGGATTTTTTCAAGAAATCTCTGGATCCCATTGTCGCGTTGGCGATCATCGCCGTGCTGGACATTTTTTTGTTCCTGATCGTTGGTGCCTGGACCGTGGGTGGCGGGGAGACCATGATCGCGGGATTGTTCGTGAAGTCCTTGGTGGGTGCCAAGGAGATGAATCGTATTCCGTTTTGGCACTTGGTATTCAAGCCGACGTGGGCCTACTGGAAGATCTACATCAGCCTCGGCATGGGCTTCGGTGCCCTTGTGAGCGCGATCCTGAGCAAGGAGTTCTACTGGCGCGTGCCCAAACACCTGTCGGAATGGGTGATGATCACGATAGGCGGCCTGCTCATGGGGATCGGCATTCGCCTGTCCTTCGTCTGCAATGTGAGCACCTTTCTCGGTCTTACGCCAGAAATGAATCTCGGCGGCTATCTTGCGGTGAGTGGCCTTGTGATCGGCGCCTGGGTCGGAACGCTCGTGTACAAGAAGATCTTGGAGGCTTGACATGATCACAGTCTACGGACAATGCGCGGCGGCCTTCGTGTTCGGGACCACGGTGGGGGTACTCGTGCAGCGCTCGCGGTGGTGCAATACGGCGGCCTTGCGCGACGCCATGCTCTTTAAGAGCTACCGCAACACTAAGGCCCTTTTGGTTGCCATGATGATCCTGACCGTGGGCTTTACGGCCATGATCAGTATCGGTAACGGCAATCCCATGCGTTTCGACGTCGGTATCAATCAATTCATAGGGCTCTTTCTCTTCGGTATCGGCATGGTGTTTGCCGGGGCATGCACCGTGTCATCCTGGGTCAAGACCGGAGAGGGCAATATCGGCGCCTTGTGGGCCCTGCTCTTTCTGATCGTGGGACTGTTTCTGTCCTCGCTTGTCTGGTCCTTCTCGTTTTGGCCGCTTGCGGGACCCTCTATGACCGGACATGCCAACGCCGCGGCCTTGCAGTTGGGCTTTGCCGACGCCCTGACTTTGCAGCGCGATACGGGGGTGCCTGCGATCGTATTCGGTGTCATCCAGGCCGGCGCGCTCTATGCCCTGTACCGCCGGATTCTGCGTCGCGAGCGCGCTGCTCTCGCGCCCCAAGAACAAGAGACGCCGATTTCCATCGAGCACGCTGCAAGCCCCTCCGTAGGGCGCCCAGCTACGGTGGCCAACCCGGTATCGAGCGCGCGCGATGCCTTATCGACTTTAGGAGAGTGAAGTTATGGGTCTATTCAGCCGCAAATCCCCCCCCTCCGAGACCGCGACGCCGGCCGGGCAGCTGACCTTGGAGGATGGGACGGTGTTAAACATCAGTCGCGTAGTGGACGTCTTGGGCGATTCCTGTCCGCGTCCGCAGCTTATGACCAAGAAGGCCTTGGGCGAGGCGGTGTCGGGGGCTGTGATCGAGGTCAGGGTCGATAACCCGACCTCCATGGAGGCCTTGCCAACGGTGGTGGGGGCGGTCGGCGGCACGCATCTTGTCACCGTGAAAGCCGACCGTCATTGGCGGGTGTTCGTGCGCAAGAACTGAGGAGGGCCGTTCCATGTTGCCAATCGGTCACAAGACTATGCTCACGTTGGCGTCGCTTACCGGCTTTATGACCATCGGGACCCTTGTTTATATGCTGGTGGCCCCGCCGGCCTCGCTCCATCGTACCCGCGACGGGGTCGCGTATTTCACGCCGCCTGTCATAAACCCGGTCGATGGAAAAGCCTTGAATGTCGCGCGCCTAGCCGCGTACTACAAGGGTAATGTCGCAGCCGGCCGGTATGCCGTCGAGAAGAGGCCGGTTGCGACTGGCGGCCGGCACTAGGAGGACTCATGGATATCGATCTCCCGACAATTGCGCAAATCGTGATGTTCATCGTCATGATGTGTGTACTTTACATTGCTCTCACAACCGACGTGTTCTAGGTGAGGAGGCATTATGATGACCAAGGAAACGTCGCACGGTGGGGCGATGCCGGACGCGGGGTGCGCGCGAGCGCCAGGCGTGGCGAAAACCGGCAGCGGGGCGATGACGCGCTCCCAGATCCTGCTTTACTGTAGTTCGTGCATCGTTCTGGTGGTGATCGGTATATCGCTTCTGATGCGCATAGCCTCGGTCTCGCCGCAGTTCATGAAGCGCGCGCAGACCCCGCAGACCATGGGCCGCTTCGCGCCCATACCCATGGGTGGCCTCTATGGGACGGTGAGTGTGCGCGAGCTTGTGAATTACTACCTTGAGAACCCGCCACCAGCGGGGCGTCCAGGGTCGGCGCGGCCATTGCCGAAGGTCGGCGGCTGCTGACGGCGCATGCGGCAATCCTGGATGCGCAGGCGCACGGGCCCGTGGCCGCCCTTGTGGCCTATGCCCGTATGCCGTGGCCTGCCCCGCGGCATACGGTGGTCGTGGATACACGGCGGCAAGCCCTCTGTGTGCGGCGCTCGGTCGTAGGGGGGCTTTGTCTCTCGCCCGGCGTTTTTCAGGATCGATCGGGCGGACTAGTGAGCTTTCGTAACCTGCGCTGGCTTTTGGGGACGATGGGGCTTACGGGTTCCGAGACGGCCGTGGTGGCCGGGGATCATGGCACGGCGGAGGATTTCGTGGCGGGTCTTTTGTATCTCGCCGGTCAAAGGCGCGTGGAGGTCGTGCAGGAGCCTTTGACGGGCTGGCTTGGTCGCCATCCGCGTGCTGTAGGCACCGGCCGGACGCGCGGTGTCTTTCGGGAGGCCATCTATACGGCCTGGCCGCGCACGCACCTTGTGGTCTTGCGTCGCGAGCTTGCCGCGTCTTTGCATCACGGCCCGCTTGTAGACTTGGTGGACGGCCGCTTGACTGATCGTAAGCGGAGACCGCGGGCCGATCAGCGCATACCGGGCGCCCAATCCTGGCCCCTGGCCTTGCTGGGGGCAGGAGGGGACTTGGGATCCTTGCGTGTCGCCCGGGGAGGTGTCATCGCCTATGGCGAGGGCCCCTACCAGTCGGTGGCCTATTTCGCACGGTTGCGGATGCTCGGGGTGCGGGCGCGGGTTTTCCTGGGCGGTTGGCGCGACTGGTCGGCGCACGCGCACGCCGCACGCGTGCGGCGGCGGGGCGATTTTGCGGTACTGCCCACGCTTGCCGGCGTCCTGGTTGCGGCCGCGTTTAGCGTGATCATCCTGATGTGGGTGTGGCGTCGGGCGAGGAGGCGTTGATGGATATCCTGTTTTTGGTGTCACGGGTCGAATCGGCGCCGGTGTTGTGCGGCCTGCTGCGCGCCTGCGCGCGGCGTCAGATCCCCTGCGGAGTTTTCCTGACGGGTCGGGCCGCGGTGCTCGCCGGTAATCCCCAGATCGATATCGATTTGCGGGCGTGCGCCCGCGTGGCGGTCTGCGAGCATTCCTGGGAGCGCTTCGGGCACGGGTCTTGCCTCAGCACTCTCGGAAGCCAGACCGACAATAGCGCCATGGTCGCCTCGGCGCGACGCATCGTGAGCCTCTGAGTATGGGCGCGCAAAAGCACCTCGTCGTTCTGGGGCGTTGCGATCACACGGAGGCCATGCGCGTCGCCGCGGGATTGACGATATTCGGTCACACCGTGCGGCTGATCCTGATGACAGAGCCGGTCGCCGACACCGCGGAGAATGCCCTGCAGGTCGAGACCCTTGAGCTCGCCGAGGTGCCGATCGAAACCACCGTGCCCGATCAAGGGTTGCCCTGTCTCGATGTCGCAGGGCTAGGCGCGGCGTTCGCCGAAGCGGATGCCGTGATTTCTCTGTAAGGCAACTTAAGGGGCTGCTATGCGCATCGTTATCTTGGAGACCGACCTGTTTCCGGATCGGCAGACCGTGGAAGGGGCCGTGGCGTGGCTTAAGGAGGACTTGGCGGCGCATTGCCTGTCACGTCACGATGTGCGTGGGCATACGCTGACCGAGGAGGAATGCGACGTACTGCTCGATGCCATTCTCACGGCCGATCTGGTCGTCACCGTGTGAGAGCGAACGCCGCGTTGCGAGTCCCTGCGGGTCCTACCCAGGGCGCGCGTCGCCGCATCCTTTTGGTGCTCTGCGTCTTGCTTGGACAGCCGATAACCGTCGCCCTCGGGGCTAGTTTTCGCTTGGAGGTGGCGCTCTTGGCGCAGGAGGCGCATCGCGCGTATGCAGGCGCCAGGTCCCCGCGGCTTGCCGCGCGCATCCAAAGCGATCTTGGTGTGCTGGGGTTCGAGGCACGGTCCTATTGTGAGCGGGCCGGGTGCGCCCTGGCCCCCATAAAGGCCCGCATAGAGCGCGCCCGCCGCGCCCTGAAGGGCGGGGCGATCGACATCGTGTGGCACGAGATGCGCGCCCTACACCGCGCATACCCTGTCGATCTTCGCGGCCTCGTGCCGCGGCATCCCAGCGCCTTACGCCTACGGGAGGGCGCCTTTCTGTACGCGCACCTCTGCGCGGCCTGCCACGCTACGCCAGGCGCGGGCAATCCGGCCCCCGATCTTTTTGCGCTGGCGCAGAGCGAGGAAGCGGCCGATCTGGCGGTCGACATCCTGGCCGGCGTGCGAGGGAGGCGCGCTCGCGCCTATACCGATCCCTTGAGTCATCGGCAGGTCGCGGCGCTTGTCGCCTATCTGCGGGCGCGCGCTCCCAGACAGGGTCCGGCCCCACGCCCGGAAGAGAGGCGTGGCGGCGATTGAGGGGTCTTCCGGCCGACCTCGCGGGTATGCGGCCCGGACGACGCCTGTTACCGCGGACCGGCGCCCTGCGGTAGTAAAATCTCCGCCAAGGCCCCTCGTGCGCGGTTATACTCTTAGGTCATGGGCAAAAGCACAAGGCAGGCATGGCTCAAGGCCATGGGCGTTACCGTCTGGGAGCAGCGCGACAGGCCCGCAGCGTCGCCGGAGCCGCTCTCCGAGGGCGTGGACGGCGATTGGGACCAGCTGCGCGAGGAGGTCCGCTCTTGCACGCAGTGTCCCTTGCATGCCGATCGCACCCAAACCGTTTTCGGGGTGGGCCCCCGCAGTGCTTCGTGGTTTTTCGTGGGCGAGGCGCCCGGCGCCGAGGAAGACAGACAGGGTGAGCCCTTTGTCGGACGCGCGGGACGTCTGCTCGATGCGATGCTGCGGGCGCTTGGGCTGGATCGGCAAGAGGTCTTCATCGCGAACGTCTTGAAGTGCCGACCGCCTGGCAATCGCGACCCCGAACCGTCTGAAGTCACCTCTTGCCTACCCTTTCTGCGCACGCAGATTGCCGCCGTCCGACCGCGGGTCCTCGTGGCGCTCGGCCGCTTTGCCGCCCAGAGCCTTTTATCCACCGAGCAACCGTTGAGCCAGCTGCGCGGGGGCGTCCATGAGTATGATGGCATTCCGGTGATTGCGACCTATCATCCGGCATATCTTTTGCGTCGCCCCGCGGATAAGGCGGCGGCGTGGGCGGATCTCAAGCGCGCGAGGGGGATCGTGCACCATGAGTAGCTGGCGATTGCCGACGCCTCCTGAACGGAACGCTGCTCCTGCCATAAAGCTGCGTGCCATGCGCAGCGAGGATCTGCCGTTTGTCATGGAGGTGGAGCGGCAGGCCTATGAGTTCCCATGGACTGAGGGGATTTTTCGCGATTGTCTGCGGGTCGGTTATTGCTGTCGCGTGCTCGAGGACCGCGGGCGTCTCGTCGGGCACGGGGTTATCTCGGTGGCCGCCGGCGAATGCCATGTCTTGAATCTCTGCATTCATCCACGCCACCAGCGCCGTGGCCTCGGTCGTTATATGTTGAAGCATCTGCTCGATGTGGCGCGCGCAGGTCACGCCAGGGTGGCCTTGCTTGAGGTGCGGCGATCCAACAAGGGCGCTTATGCCCTCTATTATGCCCTCGGGTTCAATGAGATTGGCTTGCGCAAAAATTACTATCCGGCTCGGCGCGGACGCGAAGACGCTCTGGTCCTGGCGCGCGATCTGTAAGGCCCCTCAGCCGCGCGCAATGTTACGTGAGAGCCAAGCGCCGAAGGCCGTGGCGACAAGACCTAGTGCCACGGATCCAAAAAGATAGGCGCCCCCGATAAACCACGCCCCGTGCTTGAAAAGATGCAGTGCGCCGAAGACATAGGTCGAGAAGGTGGTATAGGCGCCCAGAAAGCCCGTGAGGAGGCCCGTGCGCAGTTCGGGGCTTATAGTGATGCGCTCCAGGGTCTCAAAGAACAAGAAGCCCATCGCGAAGGACCCTAGAACGTTGATCGAAAGGATGTCCCACGGGAATGGACCGCCTGCGATGCGCGCGACGATCAAGGCCTGCAGATAGCGCGAGGTGGCCCCGAGGATTGCGAAGAGCGCGATGAACCCCAGGGTCTTCATGGCAAGCCCTGTCTGCGGGCGCGGCGTGTGACGCCACTCGATTCGCCGTCTGCGCCCGATGGCATGGCGATCAGAGGCATAGCGCAGACCATCTTACGGTATGTCCGGCAGGAATGAGTCCTTGCAGCTCGGCAAGTGCCGCGTCGACCACCTCGGGCGCGTCGAAGAATTCCACGATGAGCGGGAGGTGGGCTGTGATGTGCAGGAGGTCGGCCGCGTGGGTCTCACCGTGCGCGCCGAATCCGGCGATCCCGCGGAACACCGTGACCCCATGGACTTTGTGCTGGTCATGGAGGATCGCAAAGATCCGCCCCATGAGGTCGCGGCCGTCCGAGTGGTCCCCCTCGCGGATATAGATGCGCACCACGGCGATTTCTTTCATATCATATCCTCCGAATCAAAGGTGGGGTGCCGCGAGCGCCCCGAGAAAGACGGCGGCAAGCCCTAGGGCGAGCGAGGCTGCAAGATAGCTTACGGCCCGGACCGTCTGCCCGTCTTCGAGCAGCAGCAGTGTCTCGAGCGAGAAGGTCGAGAAGGTCGTATAAGTGCCGATACCGCCCACGATGATGCCCGTACGCATGGCCGCACTCATATGTGTCACGTGGACGAACAGGTAGGAGAGGAGGCCTATGAGAAACGAGCCCGCGACGTTGATCGAGAGCGTAGCCCAGGGGAAGGCCCGTCCAAAAAGGCGTTGCACGGCGAGGTTTTGGCCGTAGCGCAGCCAAGCCCCTAGTACGGCAAAACAGGCTATCCAAAAAAACGTCACCGTCCCTCCTTAGCGGCCGATGTATGACGGCTTGGGTCCTTGATGGGCCCGGAGATCAGTCGGTGAGCGCTCGACGCGAGAGCGACAACACCCACATTTTCCGATTTCCGGAAACGGTAGGCATCATCAGCCGCGAGGGCGGTTATAGGGAGAATGCCATCTCCTCCAAAACGGCCGTGAGTCTACAGGTCGTAGACTATGGGCGCAAGCCAAGTCATTGCCATGCATACCGTGCGACCGGTTCCGTCGCCCGGGCGTATCCGTCGAGAGAGGCTTGCTCGCGAGGGCCGCGATCCGCATGCCGTGTTCGCGGGGGTGCGCGGACACTTCTTAAAATCCACGGGTCGCCGACACCCTTCCATCACCCCTATCCGGCGTCGAGGGTGCCCCGCCCTTGCGCGGAGGCGACGATGGATTTTGGGATAGTTACACCAGCCTGTGGGCTCCTTGCGCGCGTCTGATCCAGGAACAGCGGTTTTCGAGGAATAGCGGTTTCGGTTGAGAAGAGGTCTCAAGCGCCCTAGGACGCTTGAGACCGTTCATCCCGAACGATACCCGATCCACCTCTGTTCTATCCGCGGGCGCTAGGGGCGCTCGCTATCGAGATGCGCCATTTGGGGCTCCCCATAACGGGCGCCGGCGGCTACTCCTTCCGGAAAGGCCCGATCCAAGGCCTCAAGCTCCGCAGGCGAGAGCGTGATGGCAAGCGCC
>NZ_JBTRWP010000080.1:0-8646 GCF_054609335.1 Acidiferrobacter sp.
CCCGGCAACTCATGTCTTGGGGGCGTCCCTCAGGCCCCCGCCAATCCAGCCACTCGCAGACCTCGCGCGACAAGGCCGTGCGTGTCAGTGTCGGGTCACCCTGGATCCGTGCCCGAATGCGCGCGAGGGTGACGTCGGAGAATTCCCGTCCGGTAATCTGCATACTGACATGCTAGCGAATCGCCTTCCCGGTGTTCAGCAAAAACTGTGGGACAAGATCAGTCTTAGAGCAAGACCGGCCATCCCTGAAGCAAAACGCGGCCGCGACCCCATGGCAGCATCCGCTCATAAGACCGCCAACTCCGCGGAGCGGTGGTCATCATTTTTTGATCTATGGCACGAGCGCAACCCCCAAAGCGAGGGCCGCCTCAAGGAGCCCGTCATCGAGCGTCGCGAGCGGCAGATTCCGCCGCAAAGCCAGCTCCAAATACGCGGCATCGTAGATCGTCAGACGGTGTTTCTCCGCAAGGTTCAAGGTGGCGAACCACGCCGCGGCATCCGTCTGATGGTCTATGGTCTCCGGCAGCAGGCGCAGATCTGGCACCAGTTCGCGCAATTCCAGCATCGTGATACGACCGTGCCGCGCGGCGGCCAGCAGTGCGTTGCAGACTTCTAACGCCCAATGAGCGGGAACGCAAATACCCTCCCCCAACAGCCGCTCCCGCACCTGGTTGGCGGATTCGCTATGTTCGTCCCGGAGGTACCAAGCCAGGGTCATGGAGGCATCCGCAACGAAAGCCATCAATATCTGCGTCCCGCGTCGATCAGTTCGCGCAACGAAACACCACCCAAGTCATGGCTGGCCTGGAATGCCTTCATGCGCACCACAGCGGCTCGCCTTTCCTCCAGGCCTTGACCCATCGGCGGCCGCAACTCGGCCACCGCCCGCCCGTGCTTAGTGATGGTGAAACACTCCCCTTTGCGCACCCGCTCCAAGATCTCGGACAAATGCGTCTTCGCCTCATAGGCCCCAATCTCGGACATATCGACACCCCATATTTACACCAGTCTAAGACTAGCCTAGACATGCGTAGTCGGCGGTGTCAATATCGACTTGGCATACGCGCACCGCGCATGCGTCCTTGGGTTTTAGACCACCCATCCGCACCAAAAGTTGGACAAGACTACAGCTTGACGCAGGTCCCGCTGCCTCTTAGGATAGCATCAAGATGCGATAGAGAGGGGCATCATGATGCGAACGACACTGACTATCGATGAACAAGTGGGGGCCGCCCTTCAGGAGACTGCGCGAAGGATGGGGAAACCGTATAAGGCCGTGGTCAATGAGGCCTTGCGCTTGGGACTTCATGCCATGGCACACCCTTCAGCACGGCCCTACTATTTGGTCCCATCCGCACTGGGGGGTGTCCGGACGGGACTCAATCTCGATAAGGCGCTCGCGATTGCAGATGCGCTGGAGGATGACGCCATTGCCCAAAAGCTTATGTTGCGCAAATGATCCTGGTCGACGCCAACCTGCTGCTCTACGCGGTCAATAGCGATCTCCCCCAACATGTGAAGGCCCGGAGGTGGTGGGAAGAGGTATTGTGTGGGGGCCAGAGCATCGGTTTGCCTTGGGTTGTGATATTGGCCTTCTTGCGCATAACGACTAACGCTCGGGTATTCGAACGACCGCTCCCGGTCGAACGGGCATGCGCCTATATCGAAGAATGGTTGTCGCTTCCGACGGTGCGCGCCGTGGTCCCTGGACACGGCCACTGGGCGATTTTGCATAGTTTGCTAGTCCAGTGCGGGACGGGCGGGAATTTGACAACCGATGCCCACATCGCCGCACTTGCGCTCGAACATGGCTATACGATCTACTCCTCCGATCACGACTTTGGACGCTTTGGCGGAGTGCGCCATGTCGATCCCCTGCTCTAAAACCCCTCAAAGCCGTTGCGAGACAAACCCTAACCCGCAGACAATATCTCCGACTCGCTAGTATCGCGACACGTTAATTTAATGGGTCATCGCGCAATCGTGTGGGCGGAAATGCCTCCCTAGGTTGTTTGGAGCGGAAATTGTAGGCCTGTAAGAGCCATGATTCGGCGCGGGAAACCGGCATGATTTTCCGATAAAACACCAGCATTGGCGGGCTTTCGTATTCCAACGATCATGATCACGACTTCTGGCGCTTGTGGTGCAGGTGAGAGCGGTCACGGTATTTGATGGAGCATTTTTCACGATCGGCGATGGACCGGCGGCGCAAGTGATCGTGACGGTGTTGCCACCACGACCGGTGTGCCGGATCAGAACGGCGGGTCGTTCAGTGGCGGCATAGGATCGCCGGAGTCCTCCCGTGGCGGCCGCTCGTTGGTGTGGCGATGGATCTGCGCGAAGTAGCGGTTCTGGAAGCGGACGGTGAACATCTCCAGGAAGTCGTGCAGGGCGATGACCGCCTCGTCGGGCAGGTCGGGGAAATCGATAAGGTCCGGTTCTTCGTTCTGCATGGCAGCACTCCTTTGGGTTTTCAGGGTCAGGGCGCAGCGCGTGCACGGCGCGGAGGGGCCAGGGGCCCGCCGTAGACCTCAAGGTAGAGTTTCTCGTCTAAGGTCACGATCTCGCGCTGCGCGGCGCTCATCAGAAGTTCCGAGCCCATGCCGGCGAGGATGCGGTAATTGCCGGCGGCATGATCGACGAGGGTGGCGCGCAGCCCCTCTGTCATGAGGCCGGCGTTGCCGGCGGCGGCAAGCAGATGGTCGAGGGTCGCTGTGAGTTCCTCGCGGGTGGCCGCATCCAGGCTCATGCGCGTGCGGATGCGCGAGCCCAAGGGAATGAGCTCCTCGCGTTTCAGCTTCTCCAGAAGCCGGCCATCGCCCGCGAGCACGACGGCTAACAGCGACTGGGAGTCGAAACGGGCGCTGGCGAGCAGCCGCAGCTCGTTAGCACCGCCGGGCTCATCTCCTGGGCCTCGTCGATCAGCAAGACGGAGCGTCGCGTAGTCGACCCCAGGTGATCGAGCCAGCGCCCACGCAGCGCCTGGAAGCCGCCCCAGCGGTTGGAGACACGAATGGCGACACCGAAGATATCGCCGAGCTCGCGGTAGAAGTCCGAGAGGTTACTCTGGGGGTGATGGACAACGCCGACTGACAGATCCGCGAGACGCGCAAGGCGTTCGGTCAAGAGGCGCAGGACCACGCTCTTGCCGCAGCCGGGGTCGCCAGAGACGAGGGCAAAGCCCCCTTCGCGCAGGTGCGCGTGCTCGATGCGCCAGCAGAAGGTCTCGATCTTCGGTGACAGGTAGAGGGCCTCGGCCGGCACCTCGGGGGAAAAGGGATCGAACTTGAGCCCGTAGAGGGCGAGCAGCTTCTGGTTCATGCAGGGTCATCCTTCGGGTGGGAGTCGGGCAGGTACGCCGGCGGCAGCCCCGTGGCGGCATAATCGGCGATCATTTGCTTTAAAAGCGGCGCGATGCCGGAGGCCCCCGGTGTCGGCGCGTGGCTTGCCGGTTCGACCGTGCGGCGCAGCCGCTCGGCATTGGCGGCCTTGTCGATCGGGTACACGGGGCAGAGGATCGTCCCCAGCCGCGGATCGATCAGGTCCACCCGGCGCAAATCCCAGCGGGCGTAGCGTAGGTGCACGTCTGGAAGATGGCGATAGCGGGAAGGAATCTCGAAGCGGTGGCCCTCGAGGCTTGCCGTGCCGTCGGAGCGGCGCACCCGCCGCTTGACCTCGATGCGGAAGGCCGCCCGCAGTTCATCGCTTGCCGGACACGCGCGCGCGACCGAGGGGCCTGCGAGATAGCGCTCGAGTGGCGTGACGCCGATCTCGCGATGCACGGTACGATGGTATTCCTGGGTAACCCAGGCGCAGGTGGCCAGGTTCAGCTGATCGAGCGTCAACCGCTCCTCGCCCTCGAGCATCGCCAAAAGCCGCCCCTCGACCCGGGTCCACAGGTTCTCCTGCTTGCCATTGACGTGCGGCGAGCGGGGCCGCGTCGGCACATGCAGGATGCCCAGCCGCTCAAGGCCCGCGGTGAACTCCCCGGACATCATCGCCGAGCCGCGGTCGCTCATGAGGGATCGCGGCAGACCCACCTTCGACAGGGCCTGTGAGAAGCCGTGCACGAGTTGTTCGGTGCCTTCCGCGGCATACCACTGGGCATGACAGAGATAACGGGAACGGTCGTCGATGAAGGCCACCAGCAAGGGTTTGATCCACGCGCCCGCGCGCGAGAGGATCTTGCGCGAGCCATGATGGAAGTCGAGATGCATAAGCTGCAGGACGTACTCGACCTCGTAGCTTCGGATCTCACGTTCCACGAGCCCCGCGCCGGTGCCGGGGATGACGGGATCGCCGTATCGCGCCGGGCGCTTGCGCGTCAAGCCCTGCGCCTTCAGGGTGCGCCGGATACTGGCGTAGGACGGACACGGCACGACCGGATCGAAGGCGGCCAGGAGCACGCGCAGGTTGTCGTGATGCAGCTGCGCCGTCCACCCGGGATGCGCCGCATACTGCGAGCGCAAGGCCTCTTGCGTCTGAAGGCCGACGCTTGGGAAACCGCCGATGTCGCGCCGGACCTGATTGCGCAACACGGCCACCGGGTCGGCGGCGTGGCGGGCGGCGTAGTACCATCGCTCAATGGTGGAGGCGCCAAAGCGCACCTCAAGTCCGGTCAAGGGATGGCGCCAGCTGCGAGCGGCGAGCGCGCTTAAGGCCGCCTGCAGATCCCCCGGCGCAGGCGGTGCGGCCAGCAAGGGACCGATGATGGCAAAGCGCAGCCGCGCCCACCGATCGCGGCGGTGCCGATCGTCTCCAGAACCCACTTCCTGCCCCCTCGACCGTGATTGGCGACAGCCGAAAGGCTATGCGCCCCTTCCCGATGGCGCCACCGGCATCCTCTGCGGGAGGTCGCTCGCTTCGGGGCGACCCTCGGATTACTGGCTCATAGGGGTCTCGCTGAGTGGGGCGACAAAACGCAACAACTGCACCATCCGCTCGGGGCAATCCGATCCCTGGAAGCGCTCGAACAGGCTCACGGGCAGACCCGTGGCCGGCAGCGGCGGCATGAAGCGCGCGCGGACCGACTGCCAGAACCGTGTCTGTTGGAAATCCTTCCGCCACCAGGCCCGCCATCGCTGCAGGGTGCGCGCCGGAATGCCCAGCCGCTCCGCCAAGGTGTGTGCAGCGGGACCGGTCGGTGGCGCGGTGAGCATGAGCATGACCGCCACGTACACCCGCCGGCCCAGGAAGCGCACCGAGGCCGGGGTCGTGCGGGTCTCGCACCGCCCGCAGGTGAAGCTCAGGCGCCGCGAATACTCTTCCCGCACCGCCGCCGGGCAACCCCGCGGCTTGCGCGGGAAATCCGCCACGTGCAGCGGCCCCGCGCACCGAGGGCAACGGCCTTCGCGAACCTCGGCGGCAAGCTCGGCGTCGATATGGCAAAGGAAACGAAAAAAGGATGGGTCCTGCAATAAGGTATGGCACACTGGTGGGGTCTCCTTAGGTCGCGAAACCCGGAGACTCCCCCGAAGGGGTCTTGGCGATCAAGATCTCTGAGGGGGATTCCCCTTAAGTCCATCACCAAACGTGACCACCACGAACCGAAAACCCATCAATTACGATGGCCGTGCTCAGTGCCCGTCGGCCGCCAATGGACGCCGTCACTACTGAAAAAACCAGCGCCGACCTTACCACCACTTCTGGCTGAAGTCGGTGGAACTCTGTTGTGGCGGCAGGACCTTGATGCGCCGCTCTTCCAGCCAGGCGTCAACCTCCTCCTCGAACCACCTTAAGACTCAAACTCGCCACGCGATACACCGGATTGGCGAATAATAGACTGTAAGGTTCCCGTACGCAGTTCCTGATGATTCGGTACGGGCACCGTCACGGTTGTGTTCGGAAGTTTCTGCTGCATGATGATATGGCTGCCACGCTGACGCGCCTCCACAAACCCGTGCCGAGCCAAGATGGCGCAGACCTCCTTCCCGGACAGAACGCGCAGTCTACCCAACGGCTACGTCTACCCGCGTGACATAGACTTCCTCGTGCAGACGCTGCTTGATTTCCTCCGGCGAGGCCGTTTCGAAAAAGAGCTCGAGCGCCTCCTGGAGGTTCGTGCGCGCCTCTTCGATGGTATCGCCTTGGCTTGCGATGTCGAGTTCGGGGCAGAGCGAGACATACCCCTGCGCTTCACGCTCGATGATAGCCGTCAGTTGTTTGTGCATGGTATGGTCCTCTGGTGGTGGCTTATTGGCGGGTTCGCGGAAACCGCTCCAAAATTCACAAGCCCCCACTCCAAGCCCGCGAATTTTGGAGGTTGTTTCCGCGTAAGTCCGGCCTCGCGCCACGCGAGGCCGGACGAGCCTGCAAAGAGACGTGGCTCGCGGAAACCGATTGTCGCCAAGGGCAGCAATGCGAAAAGTACCTTTTTATCGTAGCATGTCGAGCGACGACCCGTTATCATTAGGGTCTGCGTGGTGGAGCACAAAGGCTCAGCCAGGCCAAGATGGGCCTGGGCTCTGCTCGTGTCGGGGCGGGTTTCGCCGGACCGGACCTGCCAACCGCGCCAAAACGACTACACCTACTGCAAATGGGCCCATGCAGCATCTTCCTCGGAGCGCAACCAGTCGGTGCTTAAGCTCTTCTCCGCCGCCAGGAGCGTTTCATCCCAATGCGCCGGCGGCTCATCCAGAACCGTGACCAGCACCCGGTGCGGACCTATCACATAAAGCGGCTCAATGAGACGGATTTCACCGTTCTCGTCAATAACCGCCTCTGCTATTTGTTTCATGGACGCTACCCCCTTCTCGCAAGAACCTTGCTCAATTCTAGCACGAACCAAGCGCCCCCGAGCCGCCACCAGGCCTGCTCGCACACAGACGATGCCGAACTCACCCACTTCGCGCGCGGTGATGTATCGCACCACGGGCTTTGTCTGCAAACACAATCAGCCTTGCCGGGGCGCGCTACCACCACTTGCGACTGAAGTCGGTAGGGCGCTGTTGTCGCGGCAGGACCTTGATGCGCCGCTCTTCCAGCCAGGCCTGGACGTCCTCCCCTCATTTCATTTCGCCGGCCGTATGGCTGCATACTTCTCCCAGATAGCCGCCTCCCCAACCGGAGAGGGCACCTCTACCCCTTGCCAACCCTTCCCCTTTCCCCGCCGCTTCCGTCATGCTATCATGCCGCATGAAAGAGGGTAGGGTTATGCACATCAAGATTGTGGGCAAAAGCGGCCAGATTTCGCTGGGGAAAGCGCTCGCGGGAACAGGTTTCCTGGTGGAAGAGTTACCGGGTGGCGACATCGTCTTGAAGCGGGTGGCCGTCGTTCCGATAAACGAGCGGTGGGCGCATGAGCCCGCCGTGCGGGACAAGCTCGCGCAGGCTGACACCTGGATGCGCGACCACCCGCCTGTGGAAACTTCGCTGGATGAGCTCGAGGCTGCTGGCCGTTCTGGCGGCAATGAGCGTAAGCGACCCGCGTGAGCCGGACTGGGGCGCCCTCACGTGATAACGCGAGCGGAAATTCTGCCAAAGTCCTGCTCGACCTCAACCACCCTGGGTTCCAGTCGGAACTCTTCGCCCTGGACGCCCCGGAAATCAAGAAGGTCTTCAAAACGCTCAAAAAACTCAGAGCCCTCACCTGGGACGAGGTCTTTCAGGACCATGGTCTCAAATGGGAAGAACTGAAAAGCCTTCCCGGCAAATACACAATTCGATTATCTCAGTCCTACCGCGCGGTCGTGGTGCGAGAAAACGCATTCATGCGCTTCCAGACCCTCCATCGCGACCACGACGAGGCTTACGGACGGAAATAGGGGTTCAGGCCGACCGGCCTCCGCTCGCCTTCGGCGAGGAGGTTCCTCCGCGGCGAGCCCTCTCGCGCCAGCGGGAGCCGTTCTCGCGGTAGGGTTCACAGCCCGTGTATTCTCCCAGATGGCCGCCTCACCAGACAAAACGGGCGCTTTACTTGCCCGTGCGCGCGGTAGCTTACGGCCGGTGGTGCGCACGGGCAACGCCACGAGCCAGACCTCGACATCGGGCTGACGCCAGCGCAAGCTGGACGAGCCAGGTAGCTGTATCGGCGGAGGAACTGATTGGCTATGCCGCTTCAGTCTCATGTAAACGCCATTGGGCGTGGTCCCCAAGAGGGCGGCGAGTTCAACGACCGTACGTAACCTATCCATGCGTGGCCATGCTACCACCACTTGCGACTGAAGTCGGTAGGGCGCTGTTGTGGCGGCAGGACCTTGACCCGGCGCTCCTCCAGCCAAGCCTGCACGTCCTCCTCGAACCACAGGGTCTTGCCCGAGGGCAGCCGCACAAAGGGCGGTAGCCATTCAGGATGGGTCAACACATAATCGGTAACCGTATGGGCCTTGAGGTGCAGCACCTCCGCCAGCTGTTTAGCGCCGAGTGTTGGCTTGGGCATGATATTCCGCCGCTGATTGGTTGCATAACTCTAAGCGTGCGGCCAACAAATTTGCCAGGGTGATGGTGCGATAGCCGCGCGTGCAGTCCGAGCGCGTGGTTTGCGGAAGGTAAACATCCCCCGGCAGAGCCGGGGGCTTTAATTTGTGAGCCGCTCAAAGCGGCTATAGACATCATGTATTGACCTGCCCGGCCTCAAGCGACGTGGATTAAGCTTGAGGTCGGGAAAACCACCATCAGCTCAGAGCCACAATTGAGGGGGCAGGTCAT
>NZ_JBTRWP010000081.1:0-8609 GCF_054609335.1 Acidiferrobacter sp.
GGGGTGTTCCGTGAGGGAGGGCGCGCCGCGTATCGCCGTCTCGATTGTGAGCCACGGACAGGGGGCGCTCGTGGCACGTCTTTTGGCGGACATCGCCCGGTTTTGCCACACGCCGGTGCAGGTTGTGCTTACTGTCAACAAACCTGAGGTCCTACCCGATCTTGCCTATCCGTTTCCGGTGTCGGTGGTGCGCAATGCCGCGCCCCGCGGTTTCGGCGCCAACCACAATGCTGCCGCCGCTATCATCGACGCCGATGTCTTCTGCGTCGTGAACCCCGACGTGCGCTTGACGAACGATCCTTTTCCGCCGCTTATTATGCTCCTCGATGAGCCGGACGTGGGGGTGGTGGCACCGGTCGTCGTCGGAAGCCAGGGGGATGCGCAAGACAGCCGCCGACGACTGCCCACACCCTTAAACGCCCTGCGCCGCCTCATCGCACGCCCGGGCGCGGCCGATGAGCCGGTGGATTGGGTGGCCGGCATGTTCATGGCGTTTCGCACCGCGACCTTTCGGGCGGTGGGGGGGTTCGATCCGGCCTACCACCTCTACTACGAAGATTGCGAGCTCTGTTGTCGTCTCAGGATCGCGGGCCTGCGCGTAGCCGTGGCCGCCGATGCCGTCATCATCCATGACGGACAACGTACATCCCGTCGGCGGCCGCGGTATTTCCTTTGGCATGTGCAAAGCGCATTGCGATTTTTTCGATCACCAACGTATCGACAGCTGCGCGCGCGGCTGCGGGGGCGCGCGTGAGCCTGCGACCGTTCTTGATGGATGCTGCGGGCGTCCTGGTGGCGTGGATCGGAGCGCGATTCCTCGCCCACCCCCGCAATCCCTGGCGGATCTTGGACATCCCCAACGAGCGGTCCTTGCACGTGCAACCTGTGCCTCGCACCGGGGGATTTGCGATCCTAGGCGGAGCGATGGTCGCGTCCCTTGGGGAGCCCTGGACCCCGTCTCCCGCGCTTGCGGTCATCATGGGGGCGCTCTGCGCGATCGCGCTTTTGTCGTGGTATGACGATCGCCGGGGTTTGAGCCCGCGCCTACGGCTTATCGTGCATGCCGCGGCGGCGCTTGCCGTGGCCGCGCTATTGGCGCCCCAAGCGCGGGGCTGGCTGCCGGGCGTCGATGCGGTGTTGGCAAGCCCGCTTGCGATCCCGTTCGTCGCGATCTTTCTTGTCTGGTGGATCAATCTCTACAACTTCATGGACGGCATGGATGGTTTCGCGGGCGGCATGGCGGTTTTTGGTTTCGGGACGCTCTCCTTACTTGGCCATCGGGCCCACGATCCGGCCTTCGCGGAGGTGACGCTTGGCGTGGCGTCGGCGGCCTTCGGCTTTACCGTGAGCAATTTTCCGCCCGCGCGCCTTTTTATGGGGGATGTCGGTGCGACCGTACTCGGATTTCTGGCCGGCATCCTGATCTTGGTGGGAAGCGCCCGCGGGGATTTCCCGCTATGGGTGGGGCTCGTGGCCTTCTCGCCCTTCCTGGTCGACGCGACCGTGACGCTCTTAAAGAGGGCGGCGCGCGGCGAGCGCTTGAGCCACGCGCACCGTGAGCACTACTATCAGCGCTTGGTCCGCGCGGGATTTTCGCACCGACAGACAGTCCTGGCCGAGTACGCCTTGATGGCCATATGCGGACTGGGCGCGTATGGCGCGGTCGGCGCGTCCGTGCCGGTGCAATGGGCTATAATCGCGGCTTTGGCGGCTTTGTACAGCGTACTAGCCGCCCTAGTCCGGCGATGGGAGGGTCATGGGCAAGCTTCGGGCAAGGCCGCGCGTTAAGGCGCCGCTCGGGCGCTGGGCGGTCGTGGGGCACGATCTCGTGGCCATCGCCTTGGCGTGGCTTGGGGCCTACTGGCTGCGCTTCAATATGGGCTATGTGCCACGCACTTTCTGGCATCAGAGTCTGCGCCTGCTTGTGCCCGTGCTCATCGTGCAAGGCGTGGTGTTTTGGGCCATGGGGCTTTATCGCGGCCTCTGGCGTTTCGCTTCGGTCCCGGATCTGCTGCGCATATTCAAGGCCATCATCGTCGGCGTCACCGTGTGTGCCTTCGTGTTATTTCTCTGGGTGCGCCTTGCGCAAGTGCCGCGCTCGGTGTTTGTGCTCGACGGACTGTTGCTCACCATGCTGTTGGGGGGGCCGCGGTTCTTCTATCGATTTTTCAAGGACCGGGGCCTCTACCAGGTAGCGGGGAAAAAGGCGGTCATCGTGGGCGCCGGCCGCGCGGGCGAGATGCTGGTCCGTGACCTCTTGCGCGGGTCCGACGTGGGTTTTCGTCCCGTGGCCTTTGTCGATGACAACCCGCGCCGTATCGGTCAGGAGATCCATGGGGTGCCGGTGGTGGCCGACTGCGGACAGCTGCCGGAGGTCGCCGCGCGCCTGGAGGCCGACATCTTGTTCATCGCTGTCACCGAGGCTAAGGCGAGTCGCATGCGCCGGTTGGTCGAGCTCTGCGAACGCAGCGGCCGCCCGTTTCGCATTCTTCCCGGGCTGCAGAGCCTGGTCGATGGCCAGGTCAATATCCAGGAGTTGCGCGAGGTCCGTATCGACGATCTCCTGGGTCGCGAACCGGTTCTTTTGCAGCAAGAGGAGATCAGTCGTGGCGTGGGGGGCAAGGCGGTGCTGGTATCGGGCGCCGGCGGCTCCATAGGATCGGAATTATGCCGGCAGATCGCCGGCTTGAAGCCGCGCACACTGGTCCTCTTCGAGCGTAGCGAGTACAACCTCTACAGCATCGAACTCGAGCTCAAACGCGATTATCCGGACCTCGTGGTGCGGCCGGTGTTGGGGGATGTGCGCGACCGCTTGCTTGTAGATCGAGCCCTCGCGCGCGAACGCCCAGACATCATTTTTCATGCGGCGGCCTACAAACATGTGCCGATGCTGGAGGCGCAGAGCCGAGCGGCCGTCATGAACAACGTCTTCGGCACTGAGACTTTGGCGCAGGCCGCGGATCGGCATGGCTGCGGGACATTTTTACTGATATCGACCGACAAGGCGGTCAACCCGTCGAACGTGATGGGCGCCACGAAGCGCGTTGCGGAGACTCTCTGCCAGGAACTGAACGCGCGCTCGAAGACACGTTTCCTCACCGTGCGGTTTGGTAATGTCTTGGGATCGGCCGGTAGCGTCATCCCGCTCTTCAAGGCGCAAATTGCAGCTGGCGGCCCGGTCACGGTCACGCACCCGGACATCACCCGCTACTTCATGACGATCCCGGAGGCCTGCGGCCTTATTTTACAGTCGAGCGTCATCGGCGCAGGCGGCGAGATTTTCGTGTTGGATATGGGCGAACCAGTACGCATCTCTTACCTTGCTGAGCAGTTGATCCTTTTGTCGGGCAAGCGCCCCGGGCAGGATATCGAGATTGTCTACACGGGCTTGAGGCCTGGAGAGAAGCTCTATGAGGAGCTGTTCTATGCCGACGAGGCGTTGCTTGCGACGGCGCATCCGAAGATTCGCCTCACCGCCGGCACTTGTGCGAATCCGATAAGCTTTGCGCAGGGCCTGGATCAGTTGCGCGATCTCTGTGCGCGGGACGATGAGGAGGCCTTGGCGGTGGCGCTCAGAGGGATGATTGGCATGGATGCGCCGCCCGCGACTGAACCCGCGCGGGTGCGCGGTAGCTCCTAGACATCACGTATTGATCTGTCCGGCCTCAAGCAACGCGGTTTAAACTCAAGGTTGGGTAAACCACCATCAGATTAGAGCCACAATTGAGGGGGCAGGTCGATACGTGGTGTCTAGGTTGATGGCGCGGACGACCTCTCAGGCTGTGGGCTCTATAAGAGGGGCGGCCGCAAGGGAGCGGGAGAGGTCGTCACACCCCCTGTCGGCGCCTGTTATCGGGGCCCTCGGTGTATTCCTCGGCTAGGCGCTAGCGGGCCCGAGGGATTCGCGCATAGACCAGCCGATGCCTGCCAGACGAGACCGAGGGGCCCGCTGCCCAACGTCCCTGTTACGACCGATCCTCCGAGGCAAGACGCTTAAGGCCTGCGTCGACCGTTGTCGCGGAGGCGATCTCTCTATAGTTCAAACGCCTGCGTGAGGGACGGAACGCTGCGACCGAGAAGACTCCCGGCGACCGGTCACGGCTGCGGGCCGTAGCCCTCGAAGGATCACCCAACCCTGAGGCCGACCATGCTGATTTCGCTCCGTTTTTTTGACGTGAAGGATCGAAATGACCGCAAAAAAGACCCCTGCTCGCACGGAGCAGGGGTCTCTGGTGCCGGGGTGCTCTTGGCTTTTACCGGGCGGTCTGCGTGTCCAATCTTATCGTCATTATTTCACGGTGATCTCGAAAAGAACCCGCATATTGGCCTTCGCGGCCGAGGAGTTTAAGTGAGACGGGTTAGCTTCATATTCCGCTGGCCTCGTATCCCCAAACCCAATCCGGGTCAAGCGGTCAGGCGCAATACCGCCGTGATGGATCAGATAATTGCTGACCGACCGGGCCCGACCTTCGCTCAGTTCCTGGTTATAGGCCGTGGTACCGGCCGCTGACGTATAGCCCGCGATGCGGAACTGGTCATTTGGATTGTTTTTCATAATCTGGATATTCCGATCCAGCACAGCTTTCCCTTTGGGAGTCAGAGTGGCCTTGTTGTAATTAAAGTAGACATCGCCCAGCGTGATAACCTTGACGACGGCCGCGGCCTTGTGGGCGCGCGGCCTCGCTGCTACGTAGGGAGTCTGGGTTTCGTCAGCCCGTGCGACCCTGCGGCGGGAATGAGAACCGTTCTTGCCGCCGAAATGGTAGACGAGTCCGACCGACACGAGATCCGCGTCGCCGCTATTACCGATTGCATCTTTGACTCGGTAGCGCTCGGCCTCGGCGCGCATAGTGAGCGCGTGGGTGAGTGCGTATTGCAACCCAATACCATACTTGTAATTGAACTCATGCTTGCTCGCTGTCGTATTCGGGGCATAATCGGCACCGGAACCGGAGAAGTTATCGCGCGCATCGACGTAGGTCACGCCAAGACGCCCGAACGCCGAGAACCGTGGCGTAATTGGGAGAATCCCTACGGCATCCATATTGACGCCTTGAAGCTTGATGCTTCCGTTCGAAGTGCCGGCCGGAACGGTCGTGGCGCTATAACCAAAGTCCCCGAGATTAAAGTAGCCGCCCTCCAACGCGAAGTAACGATCGAACTGGTACCCGCCGAAAAGCTTAAACCCGGTCCCTTGGCTATCATTACTGATGGAGCTGCCGGTAAACCCTTGGCTCTGGAGCTGACTTGCGATCTGGCCATCGGCGATTTTTGCGCGTGATTGGCCGATATTGGCCCCTGCATACCACCCGAGATTGTCCACCCGGTTGTGAGCAACCGCTAAGGGGCCCCCTACGACTGATAGGGCTCCGAGCCCGAACGCTCCCCAGGTGGTGGCCCTTGTCGCGTGTTTCTTGAAGGCTTTTCTGGCAACGATACTGTGTTGATTCTTCATATTTCTCTCCAAAAATACCCAGGCGGCGTTCTTTGTGCCGCCCGGGCTCTTTCTTATTGCTGGAAACAACCTGCGTGCATGGCACCGTACCGTATCAGCAAGCCCCTACTGGCATGATGCTGGCGCGTAGCTGTTGCCGGGCACGGAAACGTCGCTGGTATTGAAGGTAAAAGCACCGCTCGTGGCGACTGCTCCTGCCAGCAAGCGACCGCACGATGTGGATGAGGGATCCATGGTGATAGATGCGTTGGCTAAGATGTTCCCTTCGAATATCGAATACGTGCCGATCGTCGCGGAACTTCCGACCTGCCAGAAGACATTGGAGGCCTTGGCGCCATTGATCAAGACAATCTGACTTGCCGGTGCCGCGGATGACCCGCCGGATGCGGTAACCAATGTAGACGGCGCCTGAAACACGAAGACAGAGTTCGTGTCGCCCTGGCCGTCAAGGGTGAGAGTGCCAGTTACCCCGATAGAGGAGCCAGTTGCCGACGTATAAACGCCTGGGGGCAAAGTGGCGTTACCTGCGCAACCAATCCCAGCCCCTGCGCCGCCGCCTGTTCCTATCGTGCCGCATCCTAAAACAGTAGCACCAGGCAGATTGGCTGGCGTAATGCTGTTATATACGGACGTTAAAGCCGCCATAACGGAATTGGCCGTTGTTGTGTCGGGATAGGTCGGTGTAATGACCGTACCGTTTATGGTCGGCGCTGCATTAGCACCTGAACTACTAGGACAGGTACCAAAACCCCCCGTCCCTGCACCGCCTGGCGCCGCCACCGAGTTACAGGTGGCCGTCGGATCAAGCACGGCGTTCCCGTTAATGTTACTCATGGGGCTTGTTGGGGTGTTGGTGACTCCCGCCGCTGCGGCAATCCCATAAGGCGCCACTATCCCAAGCTGCACTTGGGCAAGACCGGTGGCAGCCGGTGTGACCGTCTTAAAGCTCCACGCATACCCGCACCCGAGGGCGACATCGCTATTGCTCGTAACGGAATTTGCGATAACCACGGTATAAGACGTGCCGGGCAATAGAGCAGATGTTGTCGTGAGAGTCGCTACGTAGGTTGACGTATTATAGGTCACCGACATGGGAGTTAATGTTGTGCCGCCCGCGACTGCGATCCTAAAACTGGCAGCGGTGATTGTGGCCGGATTCATCGGCATGTTAAATGTGGCCGTTACAACTTTCCCACCACCCGCGATTCCCGTAGTGCTCGTCGTTGCTGCGTTGTTACCGTTCGTCGGATCAGAGACAGTGACCGCGGGGATATTGGGCCCGGAAGACGCGCTACAAATGGCGCCGGGCACGATCGAATTCGAGGGTACGCCCAATACGATAGGGCTCGGCGGCGCCAAGATTGGGGCTTGCCCCTCTCCGCCGTTCTTACAGCCGGAGAGCGCGATCGCGAGAATAAGTGCCATGCCATACGGTATTCGCTTGGAAAAATGTTGGATTTTATACATTCTGGTCTTCCTGAATTTACGCAGTGCCGCGTCTGGAGCACACGCTGTGTCCGGTACGAATGGCGAGGATGTCGCTGCGAGCAACTTCTATAAGGCATTATGAGGTAATGCGAGATAAGCTTACATAGTATTAGGTTAGAAAGATACGGGGTATCTAAAATACTGCAAATATAGCAAAGACAATGACTATCAACGTGTTTATGAAATAAAATAAGATTGTATTTCCCTGCGTACTATGCATCCTGTTGTGATCACGATTTCAGATCGAGCTCGAGATTCCCAACGTACGTGGTGCCGTGACCGGACCCATCGATATGAATACCTGCGCTTGCTTGCGGAAGGAGGCACACATAACTCCACAATAGTAGGCAGGGGAAGGCTGACCTTGCCACACTTTCACGGTCTTCGCCGATGAGAGACTGGGAAAGAGATTTCTGGCCGTCCTTGAGCAGTTGTCCTGCCGTCCTGGGGACAGCATTCCGCAGATCTTAAGACTGGGCGAACACGAAAGCTGCCTACCGTTTCCTCGATAAGGGCCGGGTCAGTGAGGCGGATATTCTGGCAGGTCGTTTCCAGGCGACTGCTGATCGCGCAGCGGCAACGGACGGACCGATCTTCGTGCTCCATGACACCGCGGAATTCAGCGATCAACGGGACGATACCGAGGCGCTTGGTAGGGCGCGCGTCGGTATTGCCGGTGCCTACAGAAATCGGACTCCACGGTACTACACGGCGTGCGGCATCCTCATGCGTTCGAGCCTTGTAGTGACGACGGAGGGCTTGCCGCTGGGGCTCGCAGCGACCACGTTCGGGTCCCGAAAGACATTCAAGGGCGCGAACGCTTTGAAGATGATCAGGTCCTACGCGGGTGGCGATCGAGGAGGTGAAAGCATTCGCTGGCCCCCAGAATCAGGAACAGTCCACGGCCCGATTGGGTGACCACGCGCGCTGCGTACCTATCGGAGAGGGCGAGAGCGACATCACCGTGCGGTCTTACAAGGCACAGGAGACCAGAACACGGTTTCTCTTGCGCCCCTCCGTGGGCCGGCGCGCAGGCGACGGCGGCTACCCGATCGCGGAGGCCGGCCGCGCAAAGGGTCACACCGGATCGCAGTGCGAGATCGTTGGGGGCGTGTGTCAGAGGTGATCCTCGGGCATAACGTACGCAAGATCCAGATCGTACCTCCCGTCGACAATCAACGTCGCACTCTGGCACTGGCCCTCACCGTGCTGCAGGCCCCCTTGCGCGGCAAGCCTCGGGGTCGTGATCCGATCGTAGGGAAGTTCGTCACCCATCGGCCGATCTCCTCCCGGAGCGAGGCCATCGAAAAGCGTGAATGGTACGTATGGCGTGGGCGATCGAGACCGTCCCCACGATCTTGAAGTCCGGCTATCAGGCCAAACGATCAAGGCTTCGCGCGGCCGAACGACTCGTGAATCTCTTGGCCCTTTTTCTGGATCGCAAGTGGGCGGATCTTTTTGGCTGACAATGCTCACACGTATGGCCGGATCGACCAGGCCTTCGCTCGCGTTCATGCCTTTAGAGATCGGTGTTCTCACGCGCCTTGCGGCCGGTCCACGCGCAAGCATACGGCGATCCCTCACGATCCCATCCTGTGTAAGACCACTGGCACGTCTCGGCGGCACTCTCGGCCGGGCCTGCGATCCCCCGCCAGGCAACATAGTC
>NZ_JBTRWP010000082.1:0-8430 GCF_054609335.1 Acidiferrobacter sp.
CCCGCACTTACCGGCAAAGCGACCGTGTGTTCCCAATGGAGCGCCCCGAATATCACCGCGGCGCATAACACGCCGGATGCGAGGACTACCCCCGTACCCTTTCCTGCCGCCATCTTGTGTTTCCTCCCTTTCTCATTGAGGCGCTAAGGCGCGCACTCTCTCGGCCCGCCCTGCCGGACCGCCTACGCGATAAATCGGTCCTGCGCCCCGTGCCGTTGTTGCCCCGGTCAGGTGCTCTTGCACCGCCTATCGATCTTCTTGTTGTGCGTCCGACGATTCGGTGCGGTCAAAATCGTTCCTTTCAAAGTTTCAAATCGCAAAGGCCTCGAACGCAATGTCTCTGGCATCTGTCTTGCCCTCGCCACCAGATGGCCGCTCGCGCCCAAACTAAGGCCTGAATACACCGATGACCTGACGCCCGCCGCACCGGGGTCTCTGCCGTCGCCTGCGGAGGGCGGCCCCCCCTGAGCGCTTACGCCCATGACCCATCCTGGATGGAAAGGCCAGCAGCCCATAAGGTTCGAGCTCGTTTCCTCAAAACGTCCACCCCAGCCCCACGCCGACCAGAAGGGGGTTCAGCGTGAGCGTCCCGACATAGCCCCCGCCAGACGTCCTGATTTTCGTGCTCATGTAGACCTTCTTCACGTCCACGTTGAGGGTTAGGGAGCGCGTGAGCGGGACATCGAACCCCGCCTGCAGGGCGGCCCCCACACTGCTCTGAGATCCCCTTAATCCGTTTACGAGTGAGTAACTGAAGAAGCGGGTATAGTTGACGCCGACGCCGACATAGGGACGAAAGAAGGGGCTGTCCGGCATAAAGTGGTATTGCGCCATGAGCGTCGGTGGTAGCGCCTTCAGCGATCCAATTCCGGGGTGGACGGAGATCGTCTGCGGATAGGTGAGAATAAGTTCGGCCGCGATATTCCTCGTGAAGAAATAGGTTCCATCCACCTCCGGGATCATCTTGTTGTCGGCGCCGACGCCGCTCAGGGCCGCTGTATTGGTGTGATTGTAGAACTGGATCTGTACGGCCCGCGCCCTAATGATGATGTCGGACGCCTTGTAGCCGGCCATGGCCGCGTGCGCGGCCAGTGTGGATGCCAAAAGCGTGGCCACGACCGTGCCAAATCGTGCGGTCTGTTTCATAGTTACCATTCCTCCCATTTAGTGAAATTCTCGGTTATTCATCCGATTTCTTGTCTTTTCCGTCCGCCTGCACCGCAGCGCACGGCCTGTACCCGTCAAGAACGGCAGTCATCGTGCAAGGCGCGCCCCCTGCACGGCGACAGGCGCGCAGCCGATCAGTTAGGAGCCCCTACAATATTTCTCCGTAGGCCCGATTGTCGTGATCGTGCGCGTGGTACCCATGGAGCAAAGGAAGGTACGCAGGCATCATCCGTCCTCATGATCCGAGGGACGCACGACTCATGTAGAACAGTGCTCAGCGCCCATGGGATGCAGGTGATGGCTGCGGTTTTCTTTTTTTGAAACCTAATCCTTTGTTCGGTAAGCTGTTTGTGTTCTTGTCTGTGATGCTCATAACCGGTGTCTCCCACACCACGGGACCGGCTCTCCTCTGCCCTCAATGCGCACTCGCAGTGTGACCAAGCGTCATACAGTTCCACCCATTGCCCCCTTGACGTATACGGGATCAGTATTATTGATGGGCCAATCATAATTTATTATGTGCACCGTTATAGGCATGCCGTTTTGACAATTATCAAAACGACTGCCTTGGAGTGGTCCGCCGCCAAAAATGCTCTTAACGGTCGCACCGAGCAGGGATTTCGGTCAGGTGTGGCGAGCGACAGGCACGCAAGCGAGCCGTCACCCAAAAAGCATCTTCGGTGGTCCCAGGTCGGGCTCAAGATCCCCAAGGGGTGCCGCCGCCAAGCAGGGAGTGGGCCCGTATCATAGGGTCGGCGCTGACAAGCAACGTCGCGCGCCAGCCCATGATTGGCCGGCTTGCTCCGGGCGTGCGACACGGTATGCGGGTTGTCGCCGTCATCGGCCGGACGACCCTATAGCAATAGGGGCGAGGCTCAGGCTCCCCACCAGTACGGCGGATCAAGCGGGGATATCGCGATCCCCCAACGCCCGGGGGAAATGACACCATCCATCCCGATTTTCGGCCCGGCGCGCCAAGCGCCTTGCTCGCCCGTGTTGGCCACAAGCCCAGGGCGGGCCCTGGGCGGTCGGCCCCGGCCTGGAGCCGCTATGCGCGGATAGGCTGCGGATCGCCCGCGCAAGGTTGCGGCATCGAACGTTGTGCAGGTCACGGCGACCGAGGAGAAGAAGGGTGCAAAGTGGCTCATCGCGCCTAAGGGGCGATTGAACGGGCGCCCGCCGGCATGCCGGTCGTCACCGTGAATGCCGCAGGCCAAGCCTCGACGTCGGAGAGGAGCGGCCGACTTTCCCGTGGGGACCACGCAAGCATAGCGTGCCGGACGTGCCTAGCGCCTCTGTCTGTACGCTCGCTACGACGCGGACGAACAGGCCCTGATTGGCCGGAAGAGTTTGCCGGGGCGGATAGTGCTTTGCGCAATGGAGCCGTCCACACAGTCATCTTCGGTAAGAGTAATGGCCGCGGCATCTCCGTACGGGTGGCTGGTAATCTGCGCGCAAGTTCTATCACCGCGTCCCGCATCCGCCAGGACCAAGGCCGGTCTGTTCTTTATCGGATAAGTCCGAAAAGGGGGATGGAATCAGGCCGACGGCCCCTACGGCAGGTACGCCCATGCCTCGTCCTCTTCGGGGCGCACCCAATCCTGCGCCAGAGATTGCTCTGCCGCTGCAAGTGTCCCGTCCCCACCCGTTGGCGGCTCCTCAAGCACCGTCACCAGGGCGCGGTGGGGACCTGTAGCGTGAAGGGGTTCAATGAGACGGATTCGACCCTGCTCGTCAATGACCGCCTCCGCTCTCTGTTTCATGGAGGCCACCCCTTCTTGCGAGAACGCAATGAAGTTGTAGCGCGTACCAAGCGGCCCCGAATCGTCGCTAGCCCCTGTTCGCCTCCTGGTTGCGCCGAACGTGCCCGCTTCGCATCCAATCATGCAACGCACCGTGGGCTTTAGTTGCAAGCACCCGCGGTCCACGGGGGCTACCCCTGTTTGTGGCTGAAGTGGGCCCGTCTTGTCTGCGGCGGCAAGTCCTTGACGCGCCGCTTATCGAGCGAATCTATGCACCTTCCCGGAACCCAAACTCATGTCCGGGGCGCATTTGTGCGTGCCAAAGGCCGCATCGTCGCTGTTCTGGGCTTTGGGGCCAGCGCCTGGCCGGCGCCTGGAAGGCCAAGCCCCGCGATCGGGTCATTGGCTGGACGACAGAGCCGCGGCAATACGATCTGCACCTGATCGTCCATGATGCCCGCTTCCCGATCTTGCCGTGGATCCACTGCCAAAGCCTCGATTCCCGTATCTTGGGCCTGGCTGCGAAGCGCCTGGCCGATGATTGGCGCGCCCGCTCCAGATATCGTCCGGTTGTGTTCGAAACCTTCGTCGAGAAGCCGCCCTTTACCGGCACATGCCACAAGACCGCCCACTGGCAGAACCTCGGTGTTAACAATCCGCGGTGAGTGGATGCCGCGTGGCATGGCGATCCATATTTGACGCGGTAGTTGGGGTGGTCAGCCCGTGAAACTGGAGTGCGGTGAGCAGACAGAACACGGCTTGTGGCACCCGGGTGGCGACAAGCGGGCCGATCCGCAAGCCCACGCTGAGGCCACCCCCGGCATGTCATCTACGCACGCCTGCCACCATTTTGATTGCGCCCGGTTACATGTCGATGAGGGGGGATTGTTGCTCGCGGGGTCGCCCATAAAAAAAGCCCCCTTCCTAAGGAAAGGGGCCCGCCATCGTCCTTGATGGGATCAACACATCCTTGCGACGGGTTTGACTCTATCTCGTCCGTACCCTGCGCGTCCTCCGACTTAAGTCGCAGTCATGCCGCCACGCCCTCTTTTTGGGGCGCCGTGGCATGCATAGGCGCGATGATCCCGGGTTACCTCTTCGAGGGTGTGTGACCCAGGTCATTTTCCACCGCGACATCAGGCCCTTTGCTCGCGATCACATGGAAGTGTCCGTAACGTGCCCACGAGCGCTCGTCTGATGTAGGACCCACGATGAAGACCCGACGGCGTTTTGCGAGATCGGTGAGCGCGTGACCCGTAATCAGGCGATGCGCCTTGGGGTTGTGGCGGATGCCGTAGTACAAGTCGCCCTGGCGGGGATCGAAAACGTAGATCGGCCGGTGGAGATAGAAGTCCAGGGACGAAAGGTCTTCGTAATGATGCGCGACGAAGACGTAGGAACGAGGTGTGAGGTGAGGGAGGACTGCCCGGGCGAGATTCTTGGAGGCGTAATGGTTCGGGTGCGCGATGGAAAACGCAAGAAAGAGCGCCGCGAATCCGGCCTGCGATGCGAGCGCCGCGAAGGGCAGGATACGCCCCCACCGCGGTCGCGGGGCCTTCAGGGCCACGACGAAGAAGCCAAGATAGGCGAGCGCGGCGCCGATGAGATAGGGGCGCATGGGCGGGTGGGGGACGCGAAGGGCGCCGATTGCGGCCACGAGGCAGAGAAAGGCGAAAGCCCCCAGGAGGCGCGTCAGGGAACGCCCCTCGAGGTCGGGCAAGGCGCGTCCGACAAAGAGTGCCAGTGCGGGAAACGCGGGCAGCATGTAATAGGCGGACGAGGTCTTGGACAGCGTAAAGAAGAGGAGATAGGCCCCCGCCCAGATGAGCAGGAAGCGATCCAGACGGTCGAAGGGGCGCCGACGGATCAATGCCGCAAGGAAAAACGGTGTCCAGGGGAAGACGCCGAACACGAGATGTTCGAGATTGTAATAGACGGGTGGCCGCCGGTAGTCCATGGGTTTCAGGGTTCCAAGGAAGCGGTCGAAGTGTTCCTGGATGATGTAGCGATCGAAGAACCCAGGGACGTGGAGCGCCATCCAGATATGCCAGGGTAGGGCAATGATGAGGAAGATCAGCCAAGCGACCAGAAACGGGCGCCAGGGGATGGTGCGGCGCTCCAGGGCGAGAAAGACGATCACAATGAACCCGGGGAGCACGATCCCTATGAGCCCCTTGGTCAGGCACGCGAGTGCCGCGGCCCCGGCCGCCAGCATCAGGCGCGAAGATCGTTCCGGTCGCTCGATATAGGCGTAGAAGGTGAGCAGGGTGATGGTGTGGAAGAGCGTGAACGTCATGTCGAACATGGCGAGCTGCGACATCATATAAAAGCCGATCGACGAGCAGAGGATCACGGCAGGCCATGCGGGCTCTGGCAGTCGGTCCTTCGCGAAGCGTGTCACGACAAGCAAAGTTCCGAGCGCTGCCAAGGCCGAAGGGAGGCGCGCCGCGAATTTGCCGATCCCGAAGATCTTGTACGAGAGCATCACGAGCCAGTAGAAGATCGGCGGCTTCTCGAGGTAGGGCATGCCATCCAGGCGCGGTATCAGAGGATTATGTGCGAGCATCTCGCGCGCCGCCTCGGCATAGAGCCCCTCGTTCAGGTTGAATAGGGGCCGTAAGGCGAGCGGAACAAGTGTGAGGACGAGGACGGCAAAGATGAGGACCGCGGGCCACCAGCGGCGCATGAGAAGCGAAGGCATGCGCGGCATGGTAGCAAACGCGCCTGCGGCATGTAAGGGCAGGGGTCGCTCGGAGGCCGGGAGTTTCTCAGGACATGCGGTTGACTTGCACACGGCACGGTGGCCGCGCCCATTACGGCCCATCGATGTGGCGCGCCGGAGGGAAACACCTGCGAGCCACGGGCGTGGTCCGCAGGGGTGCTTGCGTCCTATGATGAGGTGGCAGCGAGCCGCGCGGCGATGTGGGCCACATGGTCGCCCTGGAAGCGCGCGATTCTGAGCTCGGCTGCGCTCGGCATGCGGCTCCCGTCGCCGCTTGCCATGGTGCCCGCCCCGTAGGGGCTGCCACCCATGACCTCATCGAGCCGTGTGAGATCGGGGCACGAGTAGGGGACACCGACGATGATCATGCCGTGATGCAGCAGCGTGGTATGGAAGGCGGTGATAGTCGTTTCCTGACCGCCGTGCTGGCTTGCGGTGCTCACGAACACGCTGCCGACCTTGCCTATCAGTTTGCCGGCACTCCAGAGGGTGCCCGTGCGGTCGAGGAAGTTGCGCATCTGTGCGGACATGCTGCCAAAGCGGGTGGGCGTCCCGAAGATGATGGCGTCATAATGCTCGAGTTCCGAGGGCTCGGCGATGGGGGCCGTTTGGGCGGTCTTGGCGTGCATGGCGGCAAGGGTTTCCGCGGGCATGAGCTCGGGGACGCGCTTGACGTCGACTGTTGTCCCGGCCACCCCGCGAGCGCCTTCGGCGACCGCCTCGGCCATCTTTTCGGTGTGTCCCCATGTGCTGTAGTACAAGACCAAAATGCGGCTCATGCAAACCTCCTGGCTGGAAACGCGTTATGATGGCGCTATATAACCCCTTCTGGTTATTTTTGTGAAGTAGGTATTTTAAAGTAACCATGGATACACCTTCACCTTGCCCGGTCGATGCGGTCCTGAAGCTCCTCGCGGGGCCTTGGACGACGCACGTGCTCTGGGCCCTCCAGACCCACGGCCCTATGCGCTATGGCGCCCTCAAGCGCGCCATCCCCGGTGTATCGAGCCGTTTGCTGACGGAGCGGCTGCGACGGCTCACCGCCGCAGGCTTCGTCGAGCGCGAGGTGGTCCCGACTGTGCCGCCCCAGGTGTCGTATGCGCTCTCCCCCCGCGGCCATCGTCTGGGTGAGGTCTTGGCCCAGCTCCAGCCGATTGTGCGCGAGTGGGAGAAGGAGGGGGTGGAGCCGCGGGCGGCGGGCGGGGGCGATCGGTGATGACGCTTCGGGGCGCCCCATGGAGGGCGCTGTGAGCCTGTCGGCCGCTGTGATCGCGGGGTTTTGCGCAGGTTTGGCGGCAGGCCTTGCGTTCGGGTGGGTCGAGTGGCGACGGGCGAGGCACGCCCTGGTAAGCGCGGACGACGCACGGCAGACCCTGACGGCCCGCGACGGCGAATTGGTGCGGGCGCGTGCCGAGCTTGCCTCCTTACAGCTTCAATATGTGAAGCTCGAAGAGCGCGCGCGTTACGAGGAAAAGGCCCAAGGCGAACGGCTTGCGAGTCTGCGCGATGCCCAGAAGGCCGTGGGGGACCTCTTCAAAGGCCTGTCGCAAGAGGCCTTGCAACGCAATAACGAGCTCTTTTTGAATCTCGCCCAGGAGCGCTTCGCGAATCTGGCGCAAGGCGCGAGTGCGGACCTGCGTGCGCGCGAACAGGCGATCTCGCACCTCGTGGGGCCGGTGGTGGAGCGCTTGAATCGTGTTGATGGGTTGCTCGCACAACTGGAGGTGAAGCGTGAAAGCGCCTATCAATCCTTGACCGATCAGGTCAAGGCCTTGATCGAGAGCCACCTGCCGAAGCTCCATCGCGAGACCGCCAACCTCGTGAAGGCCTTGCGCGAACCTGCGGCGCGCGGCCGCTGGGGCGAACTGCAGTTGCGGCGCGTGGTGGAGATGGCTGGGATGCTCGATCATTGTGACTTCGTGGAGCAGGCACAGCGCGTCGGTGATGAAGGGCGGATCCTGCGGCCGGATCTGGTCGTGAAATTACCGGGCGGCCGCCATGTGGTTGTGGACGCGAAGACGCCGGTCGACGCCTATTTGAGCGCCGTCGAGGCCGAAGATGAGCCGGGGCGCGCCTTGTCCCTGAAGCGTCACGCCGCGCAGGTCCGTGCGCATCTGGGGCAGCTTGCGAAAAAGTCCTATTGGGAGCAGTTCCCGCGGGCCCCGGAGTTTGTGGTGATGTTTGTACCGGGCGAGGTCTTCTTCAGCGCCGCTTTGCGGGAGGACCCGACGTTGATCGAGACCGGCGTCGATCAGAAGGTGATCCCGGCGAGCCCCACCACCCTGATTGCGCTGCTGCGCGCCGTGTCCTATGGCTGGCAGCAGGATGCCATTGCCCGCAATGCCGAAGAGATCGCGGCTTTGGGCAAGGAACTCTATAAGCGTGTCGCGCTTCTGGGCCGGGGATGGGCGGAGACTGGCGCAAAGCTCGCCTCCGCGGTGCAGGCCTACAACAAAACCGTGGGCACGCTCGAGGGGCGGGTGCTACCCCAGGCGCGGCGTTTCCGCGACCTGCGCGCGGGCGACGAGGACGAGATACCCCCGCTTGAGGCCCTGCCGGAAGAGCCCCGTCCCTTGTCCTCTCCGGAGCTTGGCGGCCCGCCGAATCCTGATGACTGAAGGGTTGAGGGGCGCCACCGGCTCTCGGCGATCTATCGAAGGCCCGCCCGGGCGGAGTATTTTCCAATCCTTAAATGATACTGAACGAGGGTCTGTTGACGCGTCCCTGGAGGCCAGGGTCAGGCAACCCGGTGTTCCTGTTCAAAGATCGTCTTAAAGAGCTTCTGTTTGGCCTCATTCA
>NZ_JBTRWP010000083.1:0-8142 GCF_054609335.1 Acidiferrobacter sp.
TTCAATCGCGAGAACGACTTCCTCGAAAGAAACTCGGCGCTCGACTTTTAGCGTCTCGTTTTTTTCGTGACTCCAGCGAAATGGCTTCATGCCCCGTTTTATATCAGTGTGTGCCTATTGTCACCTAACGACAGAAAACGTCAATCGGCCGCGAGGCCGACGGCGCTCTTGCGGTCGGTATCCAGGGGACTATTGACGGTTTAGCAATCCTCTTCTGATGATTCCGGAATTTGGATCTCCTCAAGACAACGATGAATGCCTTCTATTTCTTCAGCAATGAAACGCCGCCCTTGTTCATCGATTTCGGTGAGTAGACACGAATACCAGCGGCCCAAGCCGTCTACGAGCGTTCAGCATGGCCGCCGGTTACGGCCCTGTGGGCCACGCGGGCCTGGGTTTTCGCTCTCGCGCCGACCGAATTCCGGGACCGGGGTCTGGGTGGTATAGTCGACCGCAATGCCTCTCCTTGAGCCACCGGAGCGTAGCCCTATTGCATAAACCCTTCGCCGATCACTTCGGGGGCGTGGCGACGCATTACTTGGGCAGTCGCCCAAGCTATCCGCCCGAGCTCTTTCTCTGGCTCGCAGGGGAGTGCCGTGACCGAGGACTTGCCTGGGACTGTGGCGCTGGCAATGGTCAAGCGTCGGTCGCCTTGGCGGCGCATTTCAAGCGCGTCGTCGCAAGCGATGCAAGTGCGGCGCAGATCGCTCAAGCGACAACGGCGTCCCGTGGGGTGGAATACCCTGTGGCTCTCGCCGAAGAAAGCGGCCTCCCCAACGCCTGTGCGGACATCGTTACGGTGGCGCAAGCCCTGCATTGGTTCGATATTCCGCGCTTCTTTGCCGAGGCCGCGCGCGTCCTCAAGGCCGGCGGCATCTTGGCGGCATGGAGCTATGGGAAGCTGCGCATCGAAGGGGCTGAGATCGACGCTGCGGTGCAAGCGTTCTACGAAAACGACATCGGACCGTACTGGCCGCCCGAGCGACGTCACGTCGAAGACGGCTACCGCTCGATCGCCTTCCCCTTTCCCCGTCTTACACCCCCAGCGTTCGCCATGGAGGCCGCGTGGGCCCTGCCGCACCTACTCAGCTATATCAGGAGCTGGTCGGCCACGGTCGCCTTCATCAAGGCCCAGGGGTTTGACCCGGTAGATCGGCTTCATCGGACCCTCCTTCGCCTGTGGGGTGACCCGGAGCATCTGCGTCTGGTGGTCTGGCCCCTCAACGTTTTGGTCGGTCGCAAAGACTAAACGGCGCGCGGGCGTCACGCCCAAAAGGCCAGGCCGAGGGAGACACCGCCTGCCGCGCGCGGCTCTTGAATGCCGTGAGCAGCCCCAGAGTCGGCATCGAGCATCGGGACATAACGAGAACACAGCAAAGCGATGAGTAAGACGATACGCCTCTTCAAGCTCATGGACACCCTGCGCGGCCGCCGCCGCGCGATCACGGCCGCGCAGTTGGCCCGCGAGCTCTGCGTGTCTTTGCGCACGGTCTACCGGGACGTGCAAACACTGATCGAGCTTGGCGCACCCATTGACGGCGAAGCCGGGATCGGCTATCTCCTGCGCCCCGGCTTCTTCTTGCCGCCGCTCATGTTCAATGTCGAGGAGCTCGAGGCTTTGACGCTCGGCGCGCGCTAGGTCAAGGGCCAGGGAGATACGATGCTCACCCAAGCCGTCGACACGGCATTGGCGAAGATTGGCGCTGCCTCACCCAAAGACCTGCGCCAGGAGATCGGCGAAATTGGTCTCTGGGCACCACGTTTCGGCAAACCCACGAGGCACACAACCGGCCTTCACGTCATTCGCGAGGCGATCCGGCGTGAACACAAGCTCCATATCCTCTACACAAGCCTCGCCGAGACCGAAACGGAACGCGTGATCTGGCCTGTGGCGCTCGCATTCTTCGAGGGTGTGCAACTCGTTGCCGCGTGGTGCGAACTAAGGGCGGACTTCCAGCACTTTCGCGTGGACCGCATCGCAAGCCTGGAGACCCTCGGAATACCCTACCCCCGAACACGCAAAGACCTCGCGAGGCAATGGGAACAGGCACGGGCATCCGAGCGCCCGCGCGGGCGAGAACCGCTCTGCTGACAGAAACTGACGCTGTCGCCGCCTATCATGCGTGCACCAACCCCCCATGACGGTGAGGAAAAGCCCAATGATGCGTCTCTACTACCACCCATACTCCGACAACGCGCGTCGCGCCGTCATGACGGCACTGTCCCTCAACGTGCCCATCGAACTGGCAGCCGTCGATCTGCGCCAAGGCGAGCAGCATGCGCCCGCGTTTCTAAAACTGAATCCCAACCACCGTGTACCGGTGCTCGTGGACGACGAATTTATCCTCTGGGAATCGCACGCCATCATGCAGTACTTGGCGGACAAAACGCCGGGGCAGACTGTCTATCCCACGGACATCCGGGCGCGCGCCGATGTCAATCGCTGGCTCTTCTGGTGCGCCCAACATCTGGGCCCTGCCGTCGGCATCTTGAACCGAGAGCACGTCCTCAAGCGTCTCACGGGGCTCGGGAAAGCCGACAGCGCCGAAGTAAAACGCGGCGAGGACCTGGTCTACGAATTCGCCGGCGTCCTCGACACTCACCTCGCCTGCCGTGAATGGATCTGTCACGGCCAACTGACGCTTGCCGACTTGGCGATTGTCACGCCCTTTACGGGACTGCTTGCCGCCGCCGCACCCGGGAAGCTCCCCATCAGTGCGTTTGCCCACGTGCAGCAATGGCTCGCGCGCGTCGAGACGCTTGACGCCTGGCAGAAAACGATCGTCGTGTTGGCCCGTCCGATCGAGCCCTGAACGCCTCAAGAAATGCGAGGTGCGGGCTCTAACGCCCACGGCGACTGGCGAGCGACGCGGCAGCCGCCCATCATCCGCCACCGCCTTTACCCACGGCATCGCCCGGACGCGCTATAATCCGTCCGACCATGACGACGCGCACCACCCGCCCCGGCATCGCGAGCGCACTTGCTGCGGCCGCCCTTTTTGGTGTCAGCACGCCCCTTGCCAAACTTCTCGTCGGCGACGTGGCCCCGGAGCTTTTGGCGGGGCTGCTCTATCTCGGTGCGGGCCTATGTCTCCTCGCGTGGTATGGGTGGCGCGGCTTGGGCCGGGGAGCGGATGCCACGTCCCACGGCCCGCTGACACGCACCGATATCGCTAACCTCGTCGGGGCCATTACCGCAGGCGGCATAATCGGGCCCGTACTTTTGATGGAAGGCCTCACGCGCACCGGCGCCGCCAACGCCTCGCTGTTGTTGAACCTCGAAGGCGTGCTCACCGCGCTGCTTGCGTGGATCGTGTTCCGTGAGAATGTCGACCGCCGTATCGCCACGGGAATGGCCCTCATCGTCGCAGGCGGTGTACTAGTGTCCTGGAAAGAAGGCGCGATCGCCTTAGGCTCCGGCTCCCTCTTGATCGCGGGCGCATGTCTTGCCTGGGCCATCGACAACAATCTGACGCGGGGATTGTCAGCGCGCGACCCGATCCAGATCGCAGGCCTTAAAGGTCTGGTCGCGGGCCTCACCAACACCGCGGTGGCCCTCGCGCTTGGGGCCCGATTCCCCCACCCAGGGATCGCCGCTGCGGCGGGCGCTGTGGGTGCGCTCGGCTACGGGGTAAGCCTCGTCCTATTCATGGTGGCACTGCGGCATCTGGGCAGCGCCCGCACCGGTGCCTATTTTTCAACCGCCCCCTTCCTCGGCGCGGGGGTCTCGCTTCTGCTTCTGCACGAAGCCTTGGCCCCCCTCTTCGGGCCGGCAGCAGGCCTCATGGCCTTAGGCGTCTACCTCCACCTGACAGAGTCCCATTCTCATCTCCACCCGCATGAGCCGCAGACTCATACCCATCGACATACGCACGACGCCCATCATCAACATGAGCATGACTTCCCCTGGGATGGCACAGAGCCGCACACCCATCGCCACACTCATGCATCACTTCTGCACAGCCATCGCCATTTCCCAGACATCCACCATCGTCACCGACATCCCAACGGCACAGACTCTTGACGCCACGCGCCCGCACTACGCAAACGGCGTGCCGCACTTATGTCACACCCTGGACACTGAACGTCCCCACGATGAACATGCGGGCCGAGACGGTGTTTACTCGGCCGTTATGACGCCTGCTGCACGCAGCACACAAGCCGCACCCAGCAGTGCGGGGCATTCCGACTTCCTACAGATGAGCATTCGACGCAAGCCCTTGCGATATTTCTGGCAGCCGCCGCCGAATTTTCGTAAGGCCGCCCGGCGCGCAAGGCCTCTTTCGCGCGCGGCCGCCTTGTACTAAGCGCCCTTCAGCCGGCGCGCTCTGCGCTCACTGCGCTCATCCATAAAAGACACATCACCCGATGCATGATGTGTGCCACGGTCTTATGTCCGTCCAGCCGCGCGTTTCTACCTATCGTCGTCCTAACATCGCAAGATGCCCCTCAGCGTCTACCTTTACCGACCGACTTTCTTGTCATGATCCTGGCACAAGGCGCATATCCTATTCGTATACTCGTGATTTTTTCATGCGACTACTTTCCCAAACGGCTCGGTGATATATACTGCACAGCAAATATTCCGTCTCACATTTTTAGCAGGCGGGTTTTGGGTAGATGTCTCTAAAACACAGGCCGCACAACGCAGCCCAAGCTCAGGGGGATATGCGCGCAACGATCCTAGAGCAACTTCTTGAAGAAGTGTGCAAGTTCGCGAAAACCAGCGCGGACATGATTCCTATGCGCTGCTGCGACGCCCTCATTCGCTGTGTACCGGACGCGCGCTTTGCCTCTTGGTACCTGCGAGATGCCCCGAACCTTGCCGCCTATGTGGCAGGATCGGCGGCGCAGGCTGGAAGCGCGCTTGAGATCGTAGGCCTTCGGCTTCCCGCCACCTCCGCACCCCCTTCAAAGCCACGGGCCTTTGATATCGACGCGCCGGAGTTAGCCCACTGGCAAGCCGATGCCCGGAGCGCACATATATCTCATCTTGTGGTCATTGAGCTTACAGGGCACACGGGACAGGCAGGTGGACTCCTTGCGCTCGGTCTTAGCAAGACGCGATTCATCGCCGAGGGCGGCATGATCTCGCTGCTGGCCTTTGCGCGCCTTGCCGAGGCGCACATGGACTACGGGGTGGCCGACACGCGCTTGCGCGACGCACGCAATCAAGATTCTCTAACGAAGCTACTTAACCGTCGGGGCTTCCTCGAAATCGCCGAACGCGAGCATGCGCGCGCGACGGAAACACGCGATCCCTACAGCATCGTGCTTTTCGACGTCGATCAACTCAAACAGATCAATAATGAACATGGCTACGAGACCGGTGATGCCCTCCTCAAGGTGCTCGGTGCGCGCATAGGTCAGCTCCTGCCCCCGCAGAGCGTCTTGGCTCGATGGAGTGGCGAGGAGTTCATCGGCCTGCTTCCGGGCGTACAAGAGTCCGAAGCAGCCCTAATGGCCGAACACGTGCAGAACGTGATTCATAAAGAACCCTTCCTCACCCTGCTTGCGGGCTCGGTCGGTATCAGTGCGGGGGTGGCGAGCTTTCCGGACCGTCCCGCCATTGCCGCCACGATTTCCGCAGCCAACATCCAGCTAGGGCAGGCCGCAGACGACCGCCGCAAGCGGCGCCATATCCATCTGTCGGCGCCGACCGACGGCGACCTGCACCTCATCGCCCAAGTCCGCGCAGCCCTTGCAAGCGGCCGCGTCCGGGCGGCCTACCAACCCATAGTCGACCTCACCACGGGCCGTGTCGTCGCCGAAGAGGCCTTGGCGCGACTGGTTTCTCAGGATGGTAAGACCGAAATCGCGGCGGGTCGGTTCATAGAAATCGTCACCCGCTTCGACCTCGTCCATGAAATCGATGCGGCCGTCATGCGCGAGACGCTCAGACACTGTGCGACGCAGGTGCTCGCCGGCGGGTCGCAGCTTCATTTCGTGAACATGTCGGCGGCCTTTCTGCGCCACCCTGACCTGATCGAAGAGATCTTTATCCTGATCCAGAAACAATGCTACGCGTGCGGTCATGACGCCGCAGCGCCCAAGCCCTTGGTCATTGAGATCACGGAGCGCGAGTTTCTGCAGGATACCGCCACGGCCCTTGCGGTTCTTCAGCCCTTGCTCGATTTCGGTCTCCGCATAGCGATCGATGACTTTGGCAGCGGCTACTCCTCGTTCCGTTACCTGGTCGATCTTCCCGTGGACTTCGTGAAACTCGACGGTGAGCTCGTGCGCAAGATCGCGAGCGACCGTAAGGCGAGAATAGTCGTGCAGAGCATGCAGAGGCTCGCCCATGATCTGGGGCTCATCACGGTCGCCGAGTATGTCGAGAATGAACTGGCCCGGACAATATTACGGGACATGGGTGTTCAGTGGGGCCAGGGCTATCTCTTCGGCAAGCCCAAGAGAGAGGCCGCCACCATGGCGGTCTCTTGATGCACACCCGCCCTGTTAGCCGACACACGCGGTGCTAGACACCGAAAAAAGCAAGCGACCAAAGCAGGTCGCCCACGACAAGGAGGTTTTTGATGAACAGTTCGAGCGACGATACATCCTGGCATCCTAATCTCTCGCACCAATACCTAAATAAGGTGGCGAACCTGGAGGGGGATGCCCCGGCGCTTGAAACGGAGCCGCTGGCACGGGAGCGTGCAACGCTCCCGGAGCGCCTGCGTGCGTCGCTCGCCCGTACCCCGGAGGCCTTCCCTTGCTTCGACTTTCAGTATCCGCCCATCGCGTTCGCAGAGCGCAACGCCCGTAGCCGCTCCTATGAGGCCCTATGGTCTCGCCATAACGCCCACGGGCCCCGGGCGGCGCTCTATGTGCACATTCCCTTTTGCCGCGCCCGCTGCTCCTTCTGCTATTTCACGGTGGCCGCCAATCGCGGCCAGGACGAGGTCGATCTCTACCTTGACGCCCTCGATCGGGAGATGGCGCAGATCGCGCCCTTCGTGCGTGACCGCGTCATCGAGAGCCTCTACTGGGGCGGCGGCACGCCGACCTACCTCACCGTCGCGCAAATCGAACGCCTCATGGCATCCCTCGATAAGCATTTCAACCTCACCGAATGCAAGGAGTTCACCGTCGAGTCGACACCCACCATGCTCGACGAGGCCAAGATCTCGACCCTGCGCCGCATCGGCCTCACAAGGCTCAGCATGGGCATACAGAGCTTCGATGATCCGATACTAAAACGGCTCAATCGGTCATTTGAGCGCAAGGACATCGAGCGCGTAGTCCACCAGGCCCGCGCGCAAGGGGTCGGTGCAATCAATATTGACCTCATGTACGGTTTGCCGGATCAAACGCTGGAAAACTGGCATGCAGGTCTTGATCGCATGTTCGATATGGAAATCAACGGATGTACGATCTATTCCCTGGATCTTCACGAAAGCACGCAATTCTTCCGTAAGCGCGACGAGCTGTCTCTTGCGCCCACTGCTGTTCAGATCCAGATGTACCGAGAGGCAGTGGATAGGCTGCAGGCTGGCGGCTATGCCATGATCAACCGCAATATCTTCGCCCGCGATCCTGACACCTATCGGCACCAGAATCGCCGCTGGGAAAACCTCCCCCTGATCGGGCTTGGCGCAAGCGCGCAATCCTATGCGCCCGGGGTCGCCTATCAGAACTACGGGTCTATCGACCAATATATTGACGCACTCGAGGAGGAAACGAGCGCGGTCGAGCGCGCTGTATGGTTGCACGAAGGTGAAGAGTTCTACCGCGAAGCGGTATGCCGGCTCAGGTTTTCGGGTCTACATCTAGCCGACTTCGAGCAGCGCCATGGCGGGCCACTCGATGCGCGTTTCGCGGCGCTTACCACGGATCTCATCAAGATGGGCTACCTCCAGAGCGAGGACAGCATGCTGCGCCTCACGCGCAAGGGGCTCGATTACGGCAATCTGGTCAGCATGTTCTACTTTAGCGACCAGCGCAAACAAGGGCTTGCCGCCCACCCCGCGGTCCAGAAAGTCCTGCAACTCCAAGCCTTGCGGACGGCCGGCCTCACCGAAGACAGGAACATGATCTGATCGTCGCGCGGGCCTGCTAGCTCTCGCGCCCACTATGCCGCCTGGAATCATACTTCACGATCCGGTGGCGGGGGATCATGATGGCACCCAGACGCCGATG
>NZ_JBTRWP010000084.1:0-7756 GCF_054609335.1 Acidiferrobacter sp.
CCTCCAGGCCGAGGATCGGGGAGGCATCTGGTGGTGGCGGATAGCGTCCGGACCGCTGCAGGATGTCCGGACGGTTGACGCCGGCGTAGGCGACCTCGATCAAGATCTCTCCGGCGCGCGGGACGGGGGTTGGGCCCTCGGTGAGCCGCAGTGTGTCGGCACCGCCGGTGGGCCCGTAGTCGATGTAGCGCATGCCGTCCGCTCCCTCCTCGGGTAGTCGGGTCACTATGGCAAACAGGGGGAGGCCATACAAGCCTGCCGGAGCACGGGGCGCGTAGAGCGGGCGTACCGTCCTTTGCCGTGGTGATGCAATTCTTGGGGCGTGATCGGAACCTATGCGACGTATCGCACTCGAAGAGTGTGCTAGGGGCTTGGCCCGTGCTGGCGCGTGGCATCGTGGGAGTATCGTACGAGCCTCAGCAGGCGCACCAGGCTCTACTGTCTCCGACCTTTGGCGGATAGGGCGGAGGCGTCTTTGGGCTTACCCTGACTTCGCCTGGGATGGCTGATTGCGAAAAGGGATTTTCGACAGGATGTCGAGCAAGCGGGAAGCGCAGGGCAAGGATGCCCAAGGGGTACAGGGATGTTCTCGGCAGGGATTGCTGAGCGGGGTGCTTTCTGTAGCGCAAGGAGAGTGGCAAGGAAGCCACCCTCCTTTTTTTTCGTCCCACAACTGTATATATTAACAGTATGTCGATTCTTACAGGGCGCCAACAGCAGATTCTGGATTGGATTCGGGGGCAGATCGAGGCTACAGGCCGTCCGCCCACGCGCGCGGAGATCGCCGCGGCCTTGGGTTTCCGGTCCGTCAATGCCGCCGAGGAGCATGTGCGGGCCTTGGCCCGCAAGGGTGTGATCGTTTTGACTCCGGGGAGCGCGCGCGGCATCCGACTTCCGGATCGGCGCGAGGAGGGTATTCCCGTGATAGGGCGGGTGGCGGCCGGCCAGCCCCTGCTCGCGCATGCCCATATCACTGCTCACCACCAGGTAGATCCGGCCCTGTTCCGGCCGCGCGCGGATTATTTTCTGACAGTAGTCGGCGAGAGTATGCGGGATGCCGGGATTCGGGACGGGGATCTCCTGGCGGTCCACAAGACCCCCGTCGCCCATGACGGACAGATCGTCGTGGCGCGTTTAGACGATGAGGTGACGGTCAAGCGCTTGCAGCGTCGCGCGGGGCAGGTCGTTTTACAGCCGGAGAATCCGGACTATCAGCCCATCGTCCTGCAGGATCGCGAGGATTGGGTCATAGAGGGGATCGGGGTGGGGGTGTTGCGCCAAGGCTTAAGGGGCGCGCCATGAGGGCCTTGGCGGATGCCTGGGGGCGCGCCGGGGTACGTCGCGGGGCGGCGTCGATTGCGTCTGCGGTCATGTCCACGGGCTTTGCGGAGCTCGACCGATGCCTGGAGGGGGGAGGATGGCCGGTCGGGGTCCTGACGGAGTTACGTGTGGGGCGGGCGGGTATCGGCGAGATGCGCCTGCTGTTGCCGGTCTTGGCGACCCTGGGTCGCGAGGGCCGATTGATGTGGGTGGCGCCCCCCTACAGGCCCTGCGCCCCGGCGCTTGCCGCGCACGACATCGCGCTGAATCATCTCGTCATCGTGCGCCCAAGGACCCACAAGGAGGCCTTGTGGGCGGTCAGCCAAGGGCTTGCGAGCCCCGCCGTCGGGGCCGTGGTGAGCTGGTTTGCCGATATCCGGGAGCGGGAGTTCCGCGCCTTGCAGCGTCAGGCTGCCGAAGGGGGGCGCTGGAGCTTTTGCTTTTTGCCGCGGAATCTTGCGCCCAAGCCTTCGCGCCTGCGTCTCGTCTTGGAGCCCGCGCCCAAGGGTATGCGGGTCACCCTTGCGCGCAAGGCCGGCCGCCCAGTGGCGCCGCTGATCGTTACGCTCTAATCCGGGATTTCCCCATGTTATGGCAGGCTGTGGTCCTGACGGCGTTGCCTCTGGAGGTCTTTGCGGCGCGCGAGACCCCATTCGCGGTGGTCGAGGGCAAGATCGTGGTCGCCTGCAATGCGCGCGCCCGGGATCACGGCCTGACGCCCGGCCTGTCTGTGGTGCGGGCCGCCGCCTCGTGTCCGTCCTTGGCGTTCGCGCCGCGCGATCGGGCTGCCGAGGAGGCCCTTCTGGAAGGTCTGGCGGCCTTCGCCTATGGCTTTACGCCGCAGGTGGTCTTGCGGGCCGATGGCGTCTTGATGCGATTCACGGACAAGGCAAGCCCCATGGGCGACCCGCATAGGCTCGTGGCCTCTGTGGCGCGAGGGCTTGCCGATATGGGGTACGCGTTCGAGATCGCCATGGCGCCGACCGCCGTCGCCGCCTGGCTTTGCGCGCGCGCTGTAATGCGTTGCGTATGGACGTCCAAGGATCCGTGGCGCGCGCTTCTGCGCCCTTTACCCTTAGCGCAGTTACCGCTGGCGGACGCAGCACGCGAGGCCTGTCGTGCGCTCGGGCTTACGCGGGTGGGGGATCTCCTGGATATGCCGCGCTCGGGCCTGGTCCGGCGTTTTGGTCGGGAGGTCATCTCTTTGCTGGAGGAGCTCATGGGTGAGCGTCCAGAGGTTGAGAGCTTTTGGGCGCCGGCACCCCGCTTTCGACGCAGGCTCTGCTTTTCGCATTCCGCGGAGACGGAGGAGGCCCTGGCGTTCGCCTTGGCGCGGATCGTGCGCGAGTGGGTCGTAGTCATGCGCGCCCGCGACGCCCGCGCCGATGGGTTCGTAGTCGAGATGAGCCATGAGGATGGCAGTCTCCGGTCGGAGACGTTTACGCTGACGCGCCCGGAGCGGGACGGCCAGGTCTTAGTGCGCCTCATACGGGAACGACTGCGGGATTTGCGGCCCGCGTCCCCCATAACGGCAGTCACCTTATCGGCTCCCTTGGGGGCCTCGACGGAAGGCAGCCTCCCCTTGTGGCACGACGGGCAATGGTATGAGCAGGGCTTCGGGGGGCTCGTGGACAGACTGCGCGCGCGACTCGGTCGTGAGGCGGTGTGCGCGCTGTCGGTGCGCCCGGATCATAGGCCCGAACGCGCAAGCCGCGAGGATCCCTGGCCGCCGCAGGGCCCGCAGGGGTCCGCGGGGGCGGTTGCGGCTGAGCGCCCGATATGGCTCAGGGATCCCCCGGAGCGGCTCGAGGTCATCTGCGGAATGCCGACATTGCGCGGCCCTTTGCGTCTTACGCGTGGCCCCGAGCGAGTGGAGACCGGGTGGTGGGATGAACCCGTGGTACGCGACTATTTCGTGGCGGTGAATCCCGCCTGCGAGTATTTCTGGGTGTTCCGCAGTGCGCAAGATGAGTGGTTTCTGCAGGGCTACTTTGCATGACCGTCTACAGCGAGCTGCATTGCCTGAGTCATTTCAGCTTCCTGCGCGGAGTCTCTTCCCCCCAGGAGCTCGTCCTGCGCGCTTGCGCCTTGTCCTATCGCGCCCTGGCTCTGACGGATGAATGTTCCCTGTCTGGCATCGTGCATGCCCACAGGGCCGCCCAGGAGCATGGACTTCAGTTGATCGTGGGTTCCGAGATCACGGTTCGAGAGGGATTGAAGTGTGTGGTCCTCGTGGGGTGTGCGTCAGGCTATGCGGAGCTTGTTGATCTCATAACGCGCGGCCGACGGGGCGACAAGGGTCGTTATGATCTTGGTCTTGCTGATATCGCCGGGCTCTCGTCTTGCCTTGTGCTCTGGTGTCCGGACCAGGATCCGAGTCGGGATGTGCTTGCGGTATCGCTCGCGCAGGCCTTGGGGTCACGGTTTTGGATCGCCGGGGAATTGCACAAGACGGGACTCGACGATCGCCACCGGGAGCGCCTCCACGCCCTGTCCGCGCGTCTGGCAAGGCCGGTCGTCGCCTGCGGTGATGTGCATATGCACAAGCGCGGGCGCCGCGCCCTGCAAGATACCGTGACCGCCATTCGGTTTAAGACCTCGGTGGCGGACGCGGGCTGGGCCCTGTACCCGAACGGCGAGCGGCACCTGCGGGACATCCCAACATTGTGCGCCCTCTATCCCGAGGCGTGGCTCCAAGAGACCCAGGTCGTGACTGCGGCCTGCCGTTTTTCCTTGGAGGATCTCCATTACCGCTATCCGCGTCAGGGCCGCAACCCGCGCCATTCACTTGCGCAATTGATCCGGCTTGCGCGCGAGGGTCTGGCCGTACGCTATCCGCGGGGTGTGCCGGACCCCGTGCAGTCCCTGGCGCGTCATGAGCTCTCCCTTATAGGGGAGCTTGCCTATGCGGATTATTTTCTGACTGTCCATGACCTCGTGCGATTCGCGCGCGATCGCGGCATTCTCTGTCAGGGGCGCGGCTCGGCCGCCAATTCCGTGGTCTGTTATGCCTTGGGCATCACCGCCGTGGATCCCGCGCGTCTTGAGGTCTTGTTCGAACGGTTCATTTCGCGCGAACGCAACGAACCGCCCGATATCGACATCGATTTCGAGCACGAACGGCGCGAGGAGGTCATTCAGTATCTGTATGAGCGTTATGGACGTGATCGCGCCGCCATGACGGCAAGCGTCATCACCTATCGGACACGTAGCGCATTACGCGACGTCGCGAAGGCTCTGGGCTGCGAGGCTACGCTCGTGAATAGGTTGGCGGGTCTGCTCGGTTGGTGGGAGGGGGTTGATGTCTTGGAGGGGCGACTGGCCGAGCAGGGGATGGATGTGCGCAAGCCGCCCTTTCGTCAACTCATCGCCTTGGTGCGGGAATTGGCTGGCCGCCCGCGTCATCTCTCGCAGCATACCGGGGGTATGGTGTTGTCGCAGGAGTCCTTGGCGCGGCTCATCCCCATAGAGCAGGCGGCGATGCCGGGACGGACGGTCCTGCAGTGGGATAAGGATGACCTGGATGCCTTACGTATCATGAAGGTCGATTGCCTGGGGCTTGGCATGCTGACGGCGTTGCGCAAGGCCTTTGCGATCATGCGCGAACATAAGCTTGGGCCCGGTGCGCTATGGGAGATACCGGCGGAGGATCGCGCCGTCTACGAGATGGTGTCGGCGGCTGATACGGTCGGTGTCTTTCAGATCGAATCGCGCGCCCAGATGGCGCTCTTGCCACGTCTTAGGCCGCGCACCTTCTACGATCTTGTCGTGCAGATTGCGATCGTGCGCCCGGGACCCATTCAGGGGAACATGGTCCATCCCTATCTGCGGCGACGCCAAGGGCGCGAGGCCGTGTCTTATCCGAGCCGGGACATCGAGGCGGTCTTGGGCCGGACGCTCGGCATACCGCTCTTTCAGGAGCAAGTGATCAAGCTTGCGGTGGTGGCCGCCGGCTTCTCACCGGGCGAGGCCGATGCGCTCAGGCGTGCTATGGGGGCCTGGAAAAGGGATGGGGATCTGCAGGCCTTCAAGGGACGTTTTCTGGAGGGGATGCGTGGGCGCGGCTATGGAGAGGACTACGCAAACGATATCTATCGGCAGATACACGGCTTCGGGGCCTATGGCTTTCCGGAATCCCACGCCGCGAGTTTCGCGCTCCTGGCCTATGCCAGCGCCTGGCTCAAATGCCATGTCCCGGATGTCTATTTATGCGCCCTCTTGAATAGCCAGCCGCTCGGTTTCTACGCGCCGTCGCAACTCATAGCCGATGCGCGGCGCCACGGGGTGCGTGTCTTGGCACCCGATGTCCGTTCGAGCCAAGTCGACACGATCCTGGAGGTAGACGCCGGCGGTCGGCGCGCCGTGCGTTTGGGACTGGGTCTCATAGGGGGGCTTAAGCGCAAGGCGGCCGTGCGGCTTACGCAATTATCCCAGTCGGAGCGCTCCTCGTTGCCGGCTTTGACGCGCACCGCGCGGCTTACGCGGACCGACGGCTGGCATCTCGCTGAAGGCGGGGCCCTAGATGGTCTCTCGGGGTCGCGCCCGCAGGCCTTGTGGGGGAGCCTCGCAGCCCAAGCGCCGTTGCCGCTTTTTGCTGATCCGGAGGAGGCCGAGACATGGCGTCGTCCGGGCTCTCATGCCGGGGACATGCAGGCGGATTACCGCGCCCTGGGCTTTTCCCTGCGTGGCCATCCAGTGGGGCTTGCGCGCGCGCATCTTGGACCCGAGGTCACGTCGATTGCGGCCCTGGGGGGCGTAAGACCCGGCGCGCTCGTGACCATAGCCGGGCTTGTGATCAGTCGCCAGAGACCCGGTTCCGCCAAGGGTCTGATGTTTCTCTTGCTGGAAGATGAGACCGGCACTGCGAACATCATTGTGTCTGCGGACGTGGCGGAGGCCTTTCGGCCGCTTGTTCTGCGATCCGCCCTGGTGCGTGTGCGGGGCGTGCTGCAGCGCACGCCCGACAAGATCCAGCATATCCACGCGCGGGAATTCCTGCGGATGCCGGGCCCATCCCCGACATCCGCGTAAGCGTTGCTGCTCCCTCAAAGTGCGCCGATCTCCATGGCTTTCTTGATACAGGCCCGCCGGCTCTTGGTTCCCATCTTCGCGCGCACCGCGTCCAAGTGTTCCTCCACGGTCTTGATCGATATACCAAGCTCCTTGGCGATTCCCTTGTAGCTCGCCCCCTGAGCAAAGAGCGTCAGCACCTCCTTCTGACGCATGGTGATGTTGAACCTTGTCGTTCTCTTGTTTCCCACGAGACGCCCGATCTCGCGCGCGATCGATCGGGTTAGGGCCAGCTTCTCGTAGATCGGGCCCTCGGCGGCCGAGATATCGAGGCATCCGACAAGGTCTCCATCCGAGCTTATGATGGGGGCCGCGGCGCACACCCAGTCGTGGAATATGCGACAGAGGTGCTCCTCCCCCTTCAAGACGACCGGACCCTGTGCGGCGAGCGCGAGCGCCACGGCGTTCGTTCCCGCGCTGCCTTCCGAAAGCGACGCGCCGGGGCGAAGGCCGATCTCGGCGGCGCCTGCTACGATCTCCGGATGGGACCACAAACCCAGTATCCGCGCCTCCGCATTTGTCAAGATGAAAAGGTCATGAGATCCCTTGATGTCGCCCCGGTATTCCTCGACCACCAGATGCCCGTAGCTTGCAAGACGCCCGTTTTGCTGGAGGAAATTCCGGGTCTCCCCTTCCCCGAGCGCGTCCCCTAGGCGTTTCTGGTCTTCAGGGACGTCGAACATCCGACATCGTTCGTATGACTCCGCGAGCAAGTCTGGCGGGATGAGGTCCGGAGCATCCGCTGTTTGCAAGTACTGTACTGATTTCCACATATTTCCCCCGCTTCCAGGTGGATGACAATGTCTGGGCACGGGAGGACCTGAGCCTTCTTGGCATCGGTACCGGATATCTTCCTATGCCCCTTCATGGGACAGGCCTTGAGGCCGCGCGCATACTATCGGCGGGGAATCACAATACCGTCAACCTGGAATAACGGACAGGTTATTGAAAAGAGCCATCGAAAATCCTAGTAAAGATCCGGAGATATACACAGGAGACTAATGGTGTTTAGATAATCTAGGGTATCAAGAGGGGCATGGCTCGTTCGTACCCTTCCAGGATTCACCAAGCGCCTTTTTATGGCGCGCCGAAAGCCGCTTAATGCGGGCCTCAAGGCGGCTCGCCGCCGCTCGGTCCGCGCAGGGCGTAAACGCGAGCATGCGGCGCGGTTTGTTTATGCGGGTAAAGGCCGCGCCCTTGCCTGTCGCATGTTCGCGATAACGGCGTGCGATGTCGGTGGTGATACCCGTATACAGGCGGCCGTTCTCGCATTCCAGGATATAGACGAACCAGGGGGACGGCATAAGACGGATCTCGGCGGACAGGGGCTCTGGCGCCCATGGATGGGGGCAATTGTGAGAGAGTG
>NZ_JBTRWP010000085.1:0-7723 GCF_054609335.1 Acidiferrobacter sp.
GTTGTCTTTCCGAAGCACGGAATCAAGCGCCGCAGGATGTGTGTGCGGGCTCTCTGGAGCATGCCCATGAACCGTGTCATTCAGTAAGAAGCTCACCCGCTTGAGCGGGTTGAGAGTGTCACCGATCCTCTCCGGTCGTCGTTCCGTCGCACCCCAGGGCTAAAACAATGCCAGCCCCCAACAAATCATTTCGTTAGATTGGCTTTTTGGAGATATCCGGTCCCAGACTCGTCGCGCGCGGCCGGCGAACGGGTCCGTCATAGCGCACGCCGTTCGTCGGACAGCCAAAGCACGACACGGCACACCTTGCGAGAAGATCGGTCTCGACTATGCTTTACAGCACGGGGGCGATTATGCGGGACCACAGACGATGAGCGGTGTCGCCGACGGCGGCATCGCACACAACGATGCGCCGCGACGCAGGATATTGGTGGTGGACGACGATGACGGCCTGCGCGCCGGGCTTGCGATCGGCTTAAAACGCGACGGCTATACGGTTCAGCTTGCGTGCGACGCCGCCGAAGCGATGGAAAAGCTCGCGCACGCGGATTTCGACCTCATACTGCTTGATCTGCGTCTGCCAGGGCCCATCGACGGCCTTGGCCTGCTCAACAGCATCCGCGCCGAGCGCTCGCCCCTAAATCTGCCGATCATTATCATCTCCGGGTCGTCCGATACCGTGAACATCGTTACGGCCTTACGGGACGGCGCCAACGACTATGTCGTGAAACCCTTTGACGCCAGCACAGTGCGCGCCCGCGTGCGCACACAGATCACATTGAAGGCCCTGAAGGACGTGAACGACCACTTCCTCCGGACTGCAAGCCATGATCTCAAAAAACCCATCATGCTCATGCTCGATGTGGCAAGCCAGATTCGGCTAACGGCCACAACGGGGGAACCGATGTCGGCGGACGATCAATCGGCCCTCGATCTTCTTATCGACACGGGCAAATACATGCAGCAGATCATAGGTGAACTGCTCGACATGGGCGCCATTCGCGCCGGCCGCGTCCATCTCCAAAAACAATCCACCGACTTCGGCGCCATCGTCCGACAAGCGGTTGCCCACAACTTAGGCTACGCGCACGGCAAAGGCATAGAACTCGACCTCAAGTTCTCCCCCGGCATCCCACACATCCTCGCCGACGAACTACGGCTCCTGCAGGTACTGGACAACCTGATCGGGAACGCCATAAAGTTCAGCCCGCCCAAGACGCACGTTGTGGTCTCCACATCAGCCGATAACGAGCAGATCATGTGCGAGGTCGTAGACGAAGGGCCTGGACTGTCACCCCAGGATCAGACCCGCCTCTTCCAACCTTATCAATCGCTCAGCAACAAGCCCACAGGAAACGAACAAAGCACGGGCTTGGGCCTTGCGATCTGCAAAGAACTGATAGCGCTCCACCAAGGCGATATCGGGGCCCACAACAACCCGAATGGGGGCGCGACATTCTGGATACGCGTGCCGATCAAACCGCAGCCTGCCCAGGACACCACGGTCCTCGAGCAACCCAAGGCCGCGCGCCAAGCGACCTAGGAACGCCTGTCGCTAAACGCAGTCACAGTCGACGCCGACGACGCCCGCCCTCCGATCACCTCGACGGAAGGCAAAGTGGAGAGGGTCTGCCCCCCTGGATCGGGGAGACCTGGCCCCACCCTAAAGAGCGTGATCTCGGGCGGCGCAAGCAAGCGAAACGGCGGCCCCCAGGCGCCGGTGCCACGACTCACGTAGAGGTAGGAGGCGCGCGCCAAGCGAAACAGCCCAGCATGCGCCGGATAGTACAGGCGGGTAAGAAAACCGAAGGGGAAGATCTGCCCCTTATGGGTGTGTCCCGAAAGCTGCAGATCGAAGCGGGTCTCGGACCCGGGCAACACATCGGGACGGTGCTTCAGCAGAACCGTAAAGGTGTCATCCGAGACTCCGCGCAGGATCTGCGCCTCGCAGCGCGCCGCCTCCCCTGGCTTGCTCGCCGCCGGATCATCAACGCCCACGAGCCGCAGCCCCGGAACGACGACTGCGGTGTTGCGCAGCACGACGAAGCCGCAACGTTCCATGAAGGGCAGCGCTGACTCAAGACCCGCGTAACACTCGTGATTACCTATCACGGCGAACTTACCAAAGCGCGGCTTGAAGGCCGCCAAGGCCTCGGTGACGGGTACCGCGAGTCCCGCGTGCGAGTCGATCAAGTCACCGGTCGACACCACGACATCCGGTTCATGCTCTTGAAGCCTCTTTAGGAGCGTCTGGATGCGACGATGCCCATTCATCGTGCCGATATGAACATCCGATATCTGGGCTATGCAAAGGACTGTGGAGGGGCCGACGTCCTTTGTGGTCGGGACGTTGATCGTCTCTACCTGAATGCGCGATCTCTCGAAAAAGGCGTAGATCGCCAATAGGCCGGTCAAGCTCAGACTCAATATCAACGACGAGACGCGGGCTGCGGCATGGGAGGGTGCGCCCACAAGAACAAACCAGCCCCCAAGCATGAGGTCGGTCGCAAGCCGCGCCATGGTGAACAGCAGTACGAGACCCGCCCAGGTGTAGCCGATCCACGACAAGACCCGTCCGACACGCTTGAACGGCTGCCGGTCCATGCGGCGTGCGAAAAACGGGGTAAGTCCAAGACCGAGAAGCACTCCACCGAGAACGGCGGACGCGGGTAGAGAAAGCGCGAAGCCAACCACCAGGACGTGCCATATAAACACGTGAGCCAAGCCGTAAAGCGCCATGAAAAAAGGAAAGATCATCGACGATACCTCGAAGGCCAGACGCTATTGTGCCGCACGAGCACGGGCGCTCCCATGCACCTTTAGACACCCGCGTCGGAATCCCCGGCAAGCGGGCCCCCGACAGGTGAACGTAAGAGTTCAGTCAGGAAACCTGGGCGGCGAACGCGTTCTCGACGATGCCGGCAAAAATACGATCGAGCTCGGCCCCGAGGGCAACGAGATCCGGGTGGTCGTACCGGGCGAAGACCTGCGAGGGACGGCGATAGGCAGTGATCGTGCGGCCATCTGCGACGTAGATGTGAAGACGCAAGGGGATATCAAGACCCGCCGCCTTGCGCGCCGACCACACGCGTACAGCAAAATCCGGCCGGAAAATCTCCAATATCTGGTCACAGTCGACCACAAGCCCCTTCTTGGCGGCGTTCGCCTGGCCGTTGATGTGGGCCACAAGCCCCATAGGCACCTGGGCGACCGCCGCTATGAGGCGTTCGACCGTCTCCTTGCACCCATAAGGCGACGACACTTGAACAAGATCATCATACACTTGCTGCACCTCCCGCATTCCGATAAAGCCCTCGGCATCGGCCTCAGTCATGTAACGTATTCCGATTCTCGCCCGGATGGCATACGCGATGGCTTTCAGTTGACCGCCGAACAAAACGGGCCTTGCAAATCCAACCTAAAAATCGACGGGCACGCGCCCTCCGTGGGCCGAAGATGAAAAGTATGCGCCCATACTTTATCATTCTGAGCTTCGACCCTCACACAAAATCCGCCCGGAGAGAAGACGACATGCGCCTGACATCGACCCTCACCGCGATCCTCTGGATTACGCCCGCGGTAATCGCGGCGCATGCCTCAATCACGTCTGTGGTCCCCAACCCGTGCGGGGGGCCCTCAGGCCTGCTTGCCGAGCTCGATCGCCCAACCGTGGGCGACAGCGCGTGCGTGGCGGCACCGGGGCGGGCCATCGTGGAGCTGGGCTACGCCCATCTCAACACAAACGCCGGTACTCGACAAACGCTCCCACAAACTGAGATCCGATTCGGTCTGCCGCAACGCAACGAATTCGTGCTCCTTCCCCCGAATGCAATCTACGCCGCAAATGAACACGGCGCGGAGACGGATTACAGCGCCGCGGTTATGGGAGTCAAGCACGAATGGGGTTACTCCCACCGCTGGATCTATACCGGCGAGGTCCTGTTCACGGCCCCCGGAACATACAACGCGAACGGGACCGCCGATGGCTGGGGGTCGGCCATCAACGGAATTGTGGGCTACAACCTCACAAATACCGTCGCTCTCGGGCTCATGCTCGGCGTGACGAGCCTTTACGATCAACAAGGGCGCCGCTACACGAGCGTGAACCCAGATTTCACGGCCACTTGGCTCATCGATCCGCGCTGGCAGCTCTACGGCGAGGTCTATGGGCAAACCCATACGGCCGCAGGGGCCGGCAGCGGCTGGGACTCAGACGGCGGCATACAATATCTCGTAACGCGACGCGTCGAAGTCGACGCGGAGATCGGGCAGCGCCTGTCGGGCGCCCTAGGCGGGTATCGTAATTATTGGGGCTTGGGCGCGGGATGGGAGTTCTAGGAGCAGACGGCTCCGATACAGCCGGCGGCGAACGGGAAGGGGTCACGAAGTTCCATCTTCGCTACACGCGACGCGCGCCGCTCGCCGCCGCGCGCGTCGCCACCTTACAGGGGTGGCGCCAAATCCTCTTCGATCTGGGGCTCATAGGGCAGGAGGCTACGGACAGCGGCCTCATAGGCTTCGGAAATGTCAGCGAACGCTTCGATGCCGGGCAAAAGGGCCAAGAACGCTTCCTGATCACGGCCACCCAAACCGGCCACAAGGCCGTGCTCACCGCCAAGGATTACAGCCTAGTTACGGGCTGGGATCTCGCCGCCAATCGCATCGACGCCGAGGGCCCCTCGCCACCCTCCTCCGAGTCCCTGACGCACGCGATTTTCTATGCCTCGCTCGCCGACGCCCGCTACGTCTTCCATGGCCACTCGCCCGAAATCTGGTCCTGCGCCGACGCTCTCGGACTCCCATCGACAGCGCGCGATGCACCCTATGGGACCCCCGAAATCGCCCGCGAGGTCCAGGCTCTCCTCGCCCTACCCGACTGTCGCGCGGCAGGCCTTGTGGTCATGGGCGGCCACAGAAACGGGGTCATAAGCTTCGCCGCCCGCGCCAAGGACGCCGGCGACACTCTCATCCAGACCTTGGCGCGCGCCCGCGGCTTCGCACCGACCCCCAAGACCTAGCCCCTAGCCACATTTATACTCGCACAATAGGTGCGCGAGAGACGGATGGCTAATCGCGGAAGCGCCGGCCACGGAGACGGATGCCTGTCTATACGGCCGGCCGCCCGCAGATTTTGGTCCATTCAGGGATACATCGGATCCATACATCCGCGCCACGGAAATACCGACACCGGACTCGAAGGAGTCGGCACTATTGTCGCCTGTGGACCCAATGTCAACGCAATCGACCTGGGCACACGCGCTGTGTTCCGCGCACCCGGCACGTGGGCGGAATATACGGTCGCCCCGACGTCACGCATATGTCCAGTACCACCTGGGGCCCCGATCGCGTCGCCTATTCGCGCTCAATCCGCTCACGGCCCAGGGGTTGCTGAGTGAGTGCGCCCTGCCCACGTCTTCCCGGCTCCTAGTCACGGCGACGCGATCAGTCGTTGCTCGCGTTTTAGTGGAATTGGCCCGGCACAAACATATACAGACCGCGCTCCTCGTACGCGACGGTAATGGCTATGCTGTTTTACAAGGAAACCCGGGCACCTCGTGGCCCATGGGGACAGCGCAGCGGAGACTTTGAAGATCGTCGTAGATAATGAAGGAGGTGTTCATGCCGCGCTTGATGCCATAGGAGGCGCGAATATGCTTGCGCTTATAGACGCACTCGAGCCTCGCGGCCAATTGATTTCCTACGGCGTTCTCGACGATAGCGATATCACGCTTAAGGCGTCGCGCATTTTGTACAAGAACATGCCGTGGCAGGGGTTCGGAATCGACGGCTGGCTGGATCATGTCGCGCCAGGGGAATTGGCCGCCGCGCAGCGAGCGCTCTGGCCAATTCTCACGAACAAACCAGACCTGCTCCCATCATAGACCGCTTCCGGCTATCCGAGGTTCGAGACGCCATCCGCGCTGTGCGCACGAAAACGCGACGTGGGAAGATACTATTGATATAGGGACCGGGCAGCGGACCCTCTCTTGGCCACCCGCCCATCCAACTGGCCGATCGGTGCGATCCGCGTGACGGAAACGTACGACAACCATACGAAGCGATTTGCAACCGTCGTCACGAGCCCTGGGTCTTGCGCACAATTTCCCGGGTAATAACCGCGTAGTCATCGGCCTTGCGAGTCAGGTAGTCCAAGCTGTTACCCTGGGCATATGCGTTATGTCGATACTGGTATAGCAAGGACCACAGGCCCTAATCACGGAGAGCTTCACGCAAATATCCGGCCGATTAACGCGATGCACTACTCTTGCCATGGTCGACCTTATAAAGACAACAACGACCCATCGGGGGCCTCGCAGTCGGTCTGCGGCATTACTCCGTGAAGTGTGGGCGGGGCGCGTTCTTGCCCTAACTCGCAGCGACAACTCAATTACCGCGTTTCGACCGATTCCGCCGCGACGCAGAAAGACATATCACTCAGGCGTACGCCCAGCGCGAGTCGCCCAGGAAGGCGCAACACGGTGACGTAAGGCTTCTATGAGCATCCAGAGGATTCCAAGATCTTACGCATCACCGCCAACGCGAGGTCGGAACGCTTTGGGATTCCGAAGCGCGCGTCACCATATGGAAAGGCTTTGCGCTCGCCCGTGAAGCGGTAGCCCATGCGCAAGTACCAGGCCACAAGATCGCGCCGAAGATCGATCACCGTGATCTCCGCTTGCTGTACACCCCAATGGGCCTTTGCCCAGCACTCGGCATAGGTGACGAGGGAACGCCCGATTCCTTGCCCCTGAATGGCAGGGCGAACCGCGAAGAGCCCGAACGCCGCCACAGTGGACGACACCCGCTCAAGATGGATACACGCGCCAAGCTGACCTTCGACGCGCGCGAGCAGGACACGACTCCCATCGCGCACGAGGATATCGGCCAACATATCGGCGTCAATGCGCTGCCCACCCAATAAATGCCCCTCGCTCGTCCACCCCTTGATCTGACCAGTCGCGCGATAGGCATCATTGACGAGCGCCGCGATCCCCGCGGCCTCATCGACTCGGGCAAAAACCCATTCGGGAACTGCGGACATGACTCCCCTCCGGCCGTTATGAGCGCCCATCTTAGTGCGTGCCACGCGCAAGCGCCAAACAGGTTGTGTCCGTCCCGTTAATGAAGTAGCCGCCCCTCTAAATGGCATCTCGATGTGCCTCATTTTGGTGGGAGGAGGCCATTCAGACCGCCTGCCGAGCGGTTCTCGGCGCTATTCTTCTAAGGGACCCCTGTTGAGATAGTGGCTGTCCTCAAGGCACGTCTCGTGGCTCTCCATGCAAAGATCTCGCACAAGCCTGAGAGACGATTCGGTGTTTGGGAAAATGCCGCAGCACCCGGGCCCGGCGCTTGATCGCCTCATTCAGCCGCTCCTGCCCGTTGGTGAATTGGAGATGCTTGCGGTACGCCCGGGGCAGCCGGCGGGAGGCTAGGGTCTCGCCGATATAGTCCTCGACCCCATTCGTGAGCTTCGGGTACTTCGTGGCCCACTTCGCAAGCCAACCCGCGAGATCCCGTTGGGCTTCAGTCGATCCCGCCGATCATAAGGCTCCTGCAAACCATCGTCATCGGTCCCGGGCGGGATAGGCCAGTGCGTTGTGGTGACACTCTCAACCCGCTCAAGCGGGTGAGCTTCTTACTGAATGACACGGTTCATGGGCATGCTCCAGAGAGCCCGCACACACATCCTGCGGCGCTTGATTCCGTGCTTCGGAAAGACAAC
>NZ_JBTRWP010000086.1:0-7046 GCF_054609335.1 Acidiferrobacter sp.
AAAGGACCCTGACCTCATGACCTTTCTGCGCGCCTTGTAGTCAGAATTTATGTGGCGTTCAATTCGTCTAACCCCGTTACCCGTATGGGTTTCTGGGTTGGCCGCCCCATTTTTGTGGACGCCACATAACGCATCCGGCTCCTACCTTGAGTATTTGGCGTCAAAGCGTTGGTAAGGGTAAGGATGCACGATAGTAGCCTTTGGTATCCAGTGATCGGCGATCTTACCGAAACGTTCCCAATTCAGTCGCTTGCGTTGACTGCGCCGACAGAGCGCCCGGTACCAACGAAGCCGTACCTCGTAGCAGAAAAGGCTCAGAGCGGTACCATTCAAGGGGACACCATAATAGTTCAGATGACCTTGAACGACGCTGCGAAGCCAAAAGCCCGTGGCGCGGATCGGGTGGTGCAGGCGCTTTTTCAGCTCTTGGCTTAGCACCTTGAGCTTTGCCTGTAGGCGATCTCTGCGCGTTTTGCGGTGAATCAGGAAACGGCCTTGACGGCTTACCCCACAGATGTGCGTAAAGCCCAGGAAGTTGAAGGTCTCGGGTTTGCCGAGGCCCCGCTTCCTGTTCTGCTCATGGGCGAACCTGCCGAAACGGATCAGCCGGGTCTTGTCGGGGTGGACTGCCAGACCGAATTCCTGAAAACGGACTTCAATCTCGCGCCGGAAGCGACTGGCGTCATCAGGGTTTTGGAACCCCACGACAACATCATCGGCATACCGTACCACCACGATCATTCCCCGGGCGTGTCGCTTACGCCATTGCTGCACCCAGAGATCAAAGACGTAGTGCAGGTAAACATTGGCCATGAGCGGCGAGACGACCGCCCCTTGCGGGGTGCCGATCGTGCCCAAGACTCGGTGGCCATGTTCATCCAGCACGCCGGCCTTCAACCACTGGCGCAGAAGGCGCAATAGACGCCTATCCTGGATACGGTGTTGTAGGAATCGGAGCAGCCATCCGTGTTTGACCGTGTCAAAGAACTTTCGAATGTCCATGTCCAATACCCAATTCACCGGCTTACGTTCGATCCCTACGATCAGGGCATCGAGCGCGTCGTGCGGGCCCCGACCGGGACGAAACCCGTAAGAGAATCCCAGGAAGTCGGTTTCATAGATGGCATTGAGAACCGTCACCACCGCCTGCTGGACGATTTTGTCTTCCAGGCAGAGGATATTGAGCGGTCGCTCGCTCCCATCTTCCTTGGGGATCAGGACCCGCCGCGCCGGTTGCGGGCGGTAGGTCCCGTCTTGCACCCTGTGGTGAAGCCGTTCCAGGTTGACTCTTATCTGTGTTTCGTACTCCGCCCACGTGACCCCATCCGCCCCGGCCGCCGCTTGGTGGGACAGGGCCCGAAAGCTCTGCTCCAATAGGTCGACGGTCAGGTGGTGCATGAGGCTCGTGAACTGTCGGGTCTTATCTCTTTTTGCTGCCTTGCGCACAGCCAGCAGACGTGACGTAGTGCTCTTCCGGTTCTGAGCCCGGGCACCGGCATCGTGTTGGCTGTTCCTCTTGGTCAAGGCCCTTCCCTCCACCCATTCCGCCTCAGATTTCGCTGTCTTGTTCATAGGTTTCCTCGGTACTACGACCTTGTCCGACTCCCCCACCGTCCGACACGGCGTATCCCCACCGGGGTTCCCGTGTCGCTCTGTGCGACCACAACTCTTCGCCCAGAGGCCGACGGGGGCCTCCCAGGTTCCGTACACTGAACGTCTCCGCATGCTGAGGGTCTTCGACCCCGCGGGGTATGAAACCCGACTCACCGTATCGTCTGGCTTCACCGTGGCCTTCCGCTTCGCTTAACAGCGTCGGCACCCCGATTTACTCAATTTCGTGGCTCAATACCTCGCCTACGGACTCCCCGACTAACACTTCACGTCCCTGGTTACCCAGGACCGCGCATAGCTTGGGGCCAGAGCGGGCGGCTACCCTTACTCCGTGCGGGACTTGCACCCGCTATTCAGTGCCAGCTTGTCCTGGCGTACTAAGCGCTCCATAGACCCCACCCTGCCGCAGTTCCCCTGATCCCGTTACGCTTCCCTCCCACCACATTGATGGAGGTAGGCAAGTGGCGAAGATCCGCAGTAATGAGGCTTGGCTAGATCTCTTTGGCGAGTACGAGGCAAGCCCTGAGAGCGCGCGCGACTTCTGCGCCCGACACGGGCTTCGGTTGACGTACTTCTATCGGCGTAGCCTGGAGCTCCGCGGGCGTTCGGCAAGCCGCCGGGGGCGAGAGGTAAAGCGTGTCGCACCCCCCGCGGCCCTCGTGCCGGTGACAGTCGCGCCCCGGGGCCTGCCAGCACCGATCGGCCCCAAGCCAGGCGGCCCCCACTGCGTAGGCGATACGGTCACGCTCATAGTCGGCCAGGCTACGATGACGTTGTCATCTGCGGTGCCCCCCGCCTGGGTGGCCGCCCTCCTTATGGCCCTGGAGGCGTGATTCCCATGCGGATGTTCATGGAGCCGCTGGCTGTGTACCTGCACCGCGAGCCGATTGACTTCCGGGTGGGGATAGACGGGCTCGCTATGCGGGTGGAGCAAGAGATGGCCTTGTCGCCTTTGACCGGCGCCCTTTTTGTCTTCACGAACCGCAGGCGGAATCAAACGACATTCACCATACCGATCGCAATCCGTCGTTGTTGAGTATCGTTGGCACCCGCTGCATGGTCAGCGGCTGCGACTTTATCGCCGTGTTGGTCGTGGAGTCGACGACATGGTACATGTCGAAGCGCCATCTGGGTTATCGCGCGAGATCCCCTCGTGGATGTGTGATGCCCCGATCTGCGCAGCCATGGTACTCGGACCACCACAGCTTTCCATTGACGCCTTGAATGAGTTGCATGCACTGCTGTCGTCGCACCAGACGGGCCTATTGGCAATCTCTGGGTCAGCGGGTACATCATCGGATATTCCCCATAAGGAGGACCAATCCGATGACGCGATGGACACAGGTATCGAGGCGTCAACTCGCCCTGTTTCTCGAACCCGAGATAAAACACCCGCTGCCCGAGGAGGCACACGAGGCACTGGTGGCCATTCTGGCCGAACTGCTGCTCGAGGCACTCGGCACACACTGCCACGAACCCAGAAACGTACAAGGAGATGACAATGAACCAGAAGATTACATCTGAGCACCTCGCCCGCGGTGCCATCGTATACGTTCGCCAGTCCACTATGGGGCAGGTGCTTGAGCATACCGAGAGTCAGCGTCGGCAGTACGGACTGGCCGAGTCGGCGCGCACACTGGGATTTGCCCCGGTCGTTACCATCGACGACGATCTGGGGCGCTCTGGCTCCGGCCTCGTTGAGCGACCGGGCTTTCAGAAACTCGTGGCTGCTGTCTGCGGCGGATCCACGGGCGCAGTGTTCTGCCTCGAGGCCTCGAGGCTTGCGCGCAACGGTCGGGATTGGCACCACCTGATCGATCTGTGCGCCTTGACCGCAACCCTCGTCATCGATCCCGAAGGCACCTACGATCCGCGCCTCGTCAACGACCGGTTGTTACTGGGTCTCAAGGGGACGATGTCGGAGTATGAACTGTCGTTATTGAGACAGAGAGGGCTTGCAGCGCGAGATGCGAAGGCCCAGCGCGGGGAGTTGCACTTTGCTTTGCCGCCCGGGTATTGCTGGGACGAACTGGGCCGCATCGATATGGATCCGGATGAGCGTATCGCCAACGCCATCCGGCTGGTATTCCGCAAATTCCGCGAACTTGGGAGTGCCCGCCAAGTGTTACTCTGGGCCCGTGACAATGGGGTGCAACTGCCAGTGGCACGCCAGAGTCCGGCAGGCCGTCGTGTGCAATGGAAGGCGACCCAGTATCACAATGTCCGGGAGATATTGGCCCATCCTCTCTATGCCGGTGCCTACGTGTTCGGCCGCACCGGTCAACGCACGCGGGTCCAGGACGGGCGGGCACACAAGACTGTGGGGCACGAGAAACCAATGGCCACGTGGAACGTCTTGATTCGAGATCATCATCCGGGGTACATAAGCTGGACCGAGTTCGAGGAAAACCAGCAGATGCTCGCCGAGAATGCCCATATGAAAAAGCGCATGTCGCGCAAGTCCGCTCGCGGGGGTCGGGCGCTGTTGACGGGCCTAGTGCGCTGCGGCCGCTGCGGGCGGATGATGCGCGTGTTCTATGGCATGCACTCCGGTCATGCACACCGTTACCAATGCCCCGGCGACAGCGATCTGGCGGGCGTCGCGTCTTGCATCGGCATCGGGGGAGTCCGCGTGGATCGGGCGGTCGCTACGGCAATCATGGAAGCGGTCTCCGGGCATGCCGTTTTGGCGGCGATCCACGCCGCCGAACATGTGGCGCGAGCCGATGAGGACCTCCGGCAGGCCATGACGAACGCACTCGAGGAAGCGCGTTACGAGTCCTTGCTGGCTGCGCGTCGCTACGAGTGCGTGGACCCTGCCAAGCGGCTTGTTGCACGCGAGTTGGAAGCCCGCTGGAACACGAGCCTTGAGCGCGCAGGAGAGCTTGAGGAGCGCCTGAAGGGCTTTGACGAGCAAGCCGCCCATCGTCCTAGAATCGACCTTGCAGCGCTGATGGCGCTTGCGCAGAATTTGCCGGCCGTGTGGAACACACCCAACACCGATGCCCATACCAAACAACGGCTCACCCGCGTCCTGATCCAGGAAGCCGTGATCGACCTGGACGAGGCGTCCCACGAAGCGGTTGTCACCGTTCACTGGACTGGCGGTCGTCACACCGAGATTCGGGTCGCACGCACGCGCTGCGGACGTTATCCCGAGGACCGTCGTCCCAGTCCTGTTGTGGTGATGCAAAAGATGGGCGGCCAGTGGCCCGATCGGGAATTAGCAGTGACGATGAATCGTATGCGCTGCCAATCCACTGAGGGGAAATCTTGGACAGCCATGCGCGTTCGTGAACTCCGGGAACGTCTCGGGATCGCCCCCTTCGACCCGACAGCAACCCAGGTCGCTATGATCAGTGTGGAAGAAACAACGCGGCGCCTGGATATCTGTGTGAGTTCCGTTCATTGGCTCATCCGCAAGGGCATTTTGCCGGCTACGCAGCTCATGCCTTCGGCGCCATGGCAAGTGCCCGTGCTCGCGCTGGAATCGGAGGCCGTCAAGATAGGCGTGCGGGAAATCGTCGCTCGGCGCCCCCGCAATTTTGCGGTATTACAAGACGAAAAGACCCTAAAGCTTCCTGGCTTTTGATAGGAGAGATGCATTATGAAACTCGCTTCCGTGACCGCGTGAAGATCCTCTACTGGGATCAGACCGGCTTTGCGCTGTGGGTAAAGCGCCTGGAGGCGGCGCGCTTTGCCTGGCCCCGGAAGGTCTCCGATCCGGTGTGGACGCTCACAGAAGACCAGCTCCAGTGGCTGCTCGCGGGCTACGACATCACGCTCATGAAGCCGCATCCCTCCTTGGTGTATCAGCGGGTTTCTTGAGGACAAAAGCGATTATTTGCGTGCAATATCGCTTCGATTATCGTATAGTCGTGGCTATGACGGACGGCATACGGGACACGGCGCTCCCCAACGATATCGAGGCCCTGAAGGTCTTGATCGCCGTGCGTGACGAGGCGATCAGTGAGCGCGATGCCACGATCGAACGCTTGACCCGCCATGCCGAACGCCTGCAGGAACAACTGAACCTCGCGATCGCGAGGCGCTATAGCGCGCGCAGCGAGAAGGGCCCAAGCCCACAGATGGGGCTTTTTGATGAGGCCGAGGTCGAGGCTGAGCGGGAGGCCCTCGCGGCCGAGGAGGCCCCGGTCGTCGAGAGCGTGGTGGCAGGCCACATCCGTAAAGCCCGCGGGTACCGCAAGCCCTTGCCGGCCGCTCTTCCCCGGGTGGATATCATTCACGAGCTCCCCGAGAGCGAGCGTCGGGCTTCCGATGGGCAGCCGCTGGTGGTGATCGGCGAAGAGGTGAGCGAACAGCTCGACATCGTGCCGGCCACGATCCGGGTATTGCGCCATGTGCGCCTGAAGTATGGGGTCCGGAAGGATGACGCGCTGGGGGTGAAGATCGCCCCGCTGCCCCCGCAACCGTTACCGAAGACCATGGCAAGCCCCGGCCTGCTCGCCCATATCGTGGTGGCCAAGTACCAGGACGCCTTGCCCCTCTACCGCCAGGAGCAGATCCTGACGCGGATCGGGGTGGATCTCCCGCGGGCGACGCTCGCCCGCTGGATGGTGCAGGTGGGCACGGAATTGATCCAGCCCTTGATCAACCTCCTGCGTGACCGGCTCTTGGCCTACGACATCCTCCAGATGGACGAGACCCCGGTGCAGGTCTTGAAGGAGCCGGGCAAGATGGGCCATGCGGCCCACAATGCCGCCGAATCCAAGTCCTATCTGTGGGTGCAGCGGGGCGGACCGCCCGGTCAGCCCATCATCCTCTTTGACTATGACCCGAGCCGTTCCCAGGAGGTGCCTTTGCGCCTGCTCGAGGGCTTCCGGGGCATCCTCCAAACCGATGGTTACGCCGGTTACGGAGCGGTTGTGCGCGCCCAGGGGCTCGTCCACGCAGGGTGCGCCGCCCATTGCCGGAGGAAGTTCGACGAGGTGATCAAATCCCAGGGCAAGCACCGAAAGAAAGGCTTGGCCGAGGAGGCGCTCGCCCAGATCCAGGCGCTCTATCGGATCGAGAAGGAGGCGCGCGATATGGGGCCCGAAGACCGGCAGCAGTACCGCGCCCAGCATGCCAAGCCCCTGTGGGACACCCTCCGGACCTGGCTTGATATCCACCGCCCCGGCGTCCCGCCGAAGACCGCCTTGGGCAGCGCTCTTATGTATCTGGCGAACGAATGGGACAAGCTCGTCGTGTATCTCACCGATGGGCGTATCTCGATCGATAACAACGTGACTAATGCCGTTAACGGCATTAGTCACATTATTCCGCGTCACGGATTATTCCGCCTCGCCCCGCATGGAGAGAGATTTTGGGCTTGTTGTCAGGCATTAGCAGACCAGCCCCCTGTTCGTGACGCGGCATAATCCACGTGGTCTCCTGAGTTCGGCAATGGTGCCAAACCAGGAGAAGCCACATGG
>NZ_JBTRWP010000087.1:0-6992 GCF_054609335.1 Acidiferrobacter sp.
CGAGGCACAGATCCCGAAACCACGACAGATCGACCATGCGACGCGTCACGGTGGTCTTTCCAGATCCTTTGGGCCCGGCAATCACGAGAAGGGCAGGCTTAGTCGGCTCGCTCATAAGGGCGAGACTGGTTCTCACCGCGACCTTGGTTCACGGCGGCGCGCAGGCGTTCCATGTGACGCTGAAGCCGCGCCTCGTTCTTCGCTACCATAGTCTCCTGCCAGCCGGCGAAAAGCCGATCCCACGGGGCTCTGGGGTCATCGAGATAGGCCGCGGTGTCCGGCAAACCGGTCGGGGCCTCATCGTGCGGCCGGTCCTTTTCCATGACGATATTATAACCTGGGGGCGTCTAGGCGCAGCCGTGCGCGTGGGGATTGCCCGTCCGACGAAGGCGGCGATGGCCTTCGCTAGGAGTCGTTTAGAACGGTCACACGCGAGGCCTCTATTGTCGCCTCAAGGGCCTCTTCCACGCGCTCTGGTGTGAGATCCTCAAGGCAGCGCAGGTGACCCAAGGGGCAGGTGCGGGCAAAGCAGGGGCTGCATTCAAGACCCAAGGTGACTGTGACCGCGCGGTCGTCCAAGGGCGGGGTGTGGTGGGGATCTGAGGATCCAAAGACCGCCACCATGGGTCTGTGGAGGCTGGCCGCGACATGCATGAGGCCTGAATCATTACTGACGACCGCAGTGGCCAGGGCCATAAGGTCCACGGCCTCGAGCAGGGTGGTCTGTCCGGTCAGGTTGGCGCACGCGCCTTCAGACAGCGTGTCTATGGCCCTGGCGACCTCCTGATCGTGTGGGCCGCCGAGCACGAGGACGCGCCATCCGCGATCATGGTAGGTCCGCGCAAGCCGCGCGAAATGGCGGGCGGGCCAGCGCTTCGCGGGACCGTATTCGGCCCCGGGGCAGAGCGCGAGGAGCGGCATCGTCAGGTCGATCCCGAAGCGTTCGGCGCACCGTCTCCCTGCTTCCGGGTCGGCGCGAAGGCGTGGGGCCGGGACCTCCGGCAAGGGCTCGCCGGGCTCGAGCCCCAGGAGCAAAAAGCGCTCGACGGTCCTTAGCTTGGCGCCGGCAGGCTCGTGACGGATATCGTTGATGAGCCCGAAGCGGGCCTCGCCGAGATAAGCCGTGCGCCGCTGCGCCCCGCTCGCCCAGGCGGGGAGCGCCGACTTATAGGAGCGCGGTAGGACATAGGCTTGTGTGTAGTGGCGTTCCCGCAGTTGGCGTCCGAGCCGCAGGCGTTCGCGCAGGGCAAGCCGGCCGTGCGGGATGGCGAGCACCATGGCCTCGGCGATCTCCGGCATGCGGGTAGCGAGCGACAGGGTTGCAGGGGGAGCGATGAGGTCCAGGGCACGCTGCGGATCGCGCGCCTTCAAGAGCTGGAAGAGGCTGTGGGCCATGACCATGTCGCCGACCCAGGCCGGGCCCACGATCAGCGCCCGCGATGCACCCACGCGTCGCCCCTAACGGTCTTTGAGGACGTAGACGGTCCCGCAGTAGGGACAGCGCTCCTCGCCACTGACCTCGATCGGCAGGAACACGCGGGGATGCGAGTTCCAGAGGCTCATGCCCGGCATCGGGCAATGCAGAGGGAGGTCCTTGCGTGCGATCTCGACGCGCATGGCGCGGGCGGTCGGCGCCGTCGCACCCCGTTCCCGGTCCATGTCAGCCCTTCCGTGAGAGACGCGCGGCTTCCGGCTTGCTCACCGGAGTCACCCACTCGGGATGGGTCTTGCGGCGCCCGTGCACCTGCTCGAAGTACAGGGCCTGAAGCTTCTCGGTGATCGGTCCGCGCCGTCCCCGGCCTATGGGCCGGAAATCGAGCTCGCGAATGGGCGTAATCTCGGCCGCGGTCCCCGAGAAGAAGGCCTCGTCGGCGATGTAGACCTCGTCGCGCGTGATGCGTTTCTCGCGCACCGGCACCCCGATCTCGCCTGCCAGCTCTATGACCGTCTCGCGCGTAATGCCCTCGAGGGCCGCGGTGAGTTCCGGCGTGAGCAGTTTGCCGTCGCGGACGATGAAAATGTTCTCCCCGCTCCCTTCCGCCACATAGCCTTCGGTATCTAGGAGCAAGGCCTCGTCGCAGCCGCATTGCTGGGCCTCGCGCAGCGCCAGCATGGAGTTCATGTAGTTGCCGTTGCTCTTGGCCTTGCAGAGGGCCACATTGACGTGATGGCGGTTGAAGGACGAGGTTTTGATGCGTATTCCGCGCTCCAGCGCCTCTTCGCCAAGATAGGCGCCCCACGCCCAGGCGGCGACGATCAGGTGGACCTTGAGTTTGTCGGCGCGCAGGCCCATGCCCTCGGCCCCATAGAACGCCATGGGCCGGATGTAGGCGGATTCGAGGCCGTTTTCACGCACCGAGGCCAAAATCGCCTCGCGCACCGTTTCCTTGTCGTAGGGCATGTCCATGCCCATGATGTGCGCCGAGCGGAACAGGCGATCGACGTGGGCGTCGAGCCGGAAGACCGCGGGTCCTGCGCTCGTCGGGTAGGCGCGCACCCCCTCAAAGACCCCCATCCCATAATGCAGGGTGTGGGTGAGGACGTGGGTGTTCGCGTCGCGCCAGGGCACGAGCTTGCCGTCGTACCAAATGACCCCGTCACGATCCGCCATCGACATACCAAAACCTCCTCACAAAGTCGCTTGTCATGGCTTGGGCCGTGTTGCCCAAAGCCGATTCATACTGAACCGAAAAAACCCGCTTCGCAACGGGGGGACCGAGGGGCCTCTCGGCTTATCCACCCCATTGCGCTAGACTGGTCTCCACCATGGAAAGACTCGTCGACAAGGCGCTCGAAGACTACGCCCGTGCCCATATCACGGCCCTACCGGAGGCGCTCGCGGAGATCGAGCATTATACCCGCGCGCATCGCCCTGACGCAGGGATGCTGAGCGGCCCCGTGGAGGCGGCGCTCTTACGGCTCCTCGTCATGCTCTGTCCGGCCCGGCGGGTCCTGGAGATCGGCCTCTTTACCGGCTATTCAGCGCTTGCCATGGCAAGCGCCCTCCCCCCGGACGGTGAGGTGCTGTCTTGTGAACGGGACCCCGAGGCCATCGCCATCGCCCAGCGCTTCTTCGATCGCACCCCATGCGGCCGCAAGATCCACATCCGGCCCGGCCCCGCGCTCGACACCCTGGAGGCCTTGCGCGATGAGGTCTTCGATCTGGTTTTTTTGGATGCCGACAAGGAAAACTACCCCGCCTACTACGAACGTGCGCTTCCTTTGCTGCGTCCCGGGGGCTTGTTCGTCGCCGACAACACGCTCTGGTCCGGCCGGGTGTTGGCGCCCACGACACCCGCTGATCTCGGTATCGCGGCCTTCAACCGCAAGGTCCACAACGATCCCAGCGTCGACGCCGTGCTCCTTACGGTGCGCGACGGGGTCACCGTCGCCCGCAAGAAGACGGCCCCGCTCTAGCGCCGCATCGAGTCGAAAAACTCCGCGTTGTTCTTAGTGGCCTTGAGCTTGTCGAGCAGGAATTCCGATCCCTCGACATCGTCCATGGGGTGCAGCAGTTTGCGCAGGATCCAGAGCTTTTGGAGCTCGCTCGGATCGATGAGCAATTCCTCGCGCCGTGTCCCCGAACGATTGATGTTGATCGCAGGATAGACGCGCTTTTCGGCGAGGCGGCGATCAAGGTGGATTTCCATGTTGCCCGTGCCCTTGAACTCCTCGTAGATCACGTCGTCCATCTTGGAGCCGGTCTCGACGAGGGTTGTGGCCAGGATGGTCAGGCTGCCGCCTTCCTCGATGTTGCGCGCCGCCCCAAAGAAGCGCTTGGGGCGCTGCAGCGCATTGGCGTCGACGCCGCCCGTCAGCACCTTGCCCGAGGCCGGGACCACGGTGTTATAGGCGCGCGCCAGACGCGTGATCGAGTCGAGCAGGATGATGACATCGCGCTTGTGTTCCACAAGCCGCTTGGCCTTCTCGATCACCATCTCGGCCACTTGCACGTGGCGGGTCGCGGGTTCGTCGAAGGTCGAGGAGATCACTTCCCCGCGCACCGAGCGGGTCATCTCCGTCACCTCTTCCGGCCGCTCGTCGATGAGCAGCACGATCAACACGCATTCCGGGTGATTGGCCGTGATCGAGTGAGCGATCTGTTGGAGCATCACCGTCTTACCGCTCTTTGGCGACGACACGATAAGGCCGCGCTGGCCCTTGCCGATGGGTGATATGAGATCGATAACGCGGGAGGTCAGGTTTTCGGTCGAGGCGTTCGCCTGTTCGAGCTTCAGGCGTTTGAGCGGATGGAGCGGCGTCAGGTTCTCAAAGAGGACCTTGTTGCGCGCCTCCTCGGGCGGCTGGAAATTGATGTTTTCCACCTTGAGGAGCGCGAAATACCGCTCGGATTCCTTCGGGGGCCGGATATTGCCGGTCACCGTGTCGCCCGTGCGCAGATTGAAGCGACGGATCTGGCTCGGGCTCACGTAGATGTCGTCGGGCCCGGCAAGATAGGAGCTGTCCGATGAGCGCAGGAAGCCGAAGCCGTCCTGCAGGATCTCAACGACGCCTTCGCCTACGATATCCTCGCCCTTCTTGGCTTGCGCCTTCAGAATCGCGAAGATAAGGTCTTGCTTGCGCAGCCGACTTCCGCCTTCGAGATCGAGGGCAACAGCCATTTCCACCAATTCAGTAGCGGGTTTTCGTTTCAGTTCGGAAAGGTGCATTGTCATCTTTTTGAGAAACCGTCAGGCATGAAAAGGCGGGTGAATCCGCGGCCTGATCAGAAAAGGGGTTGAGATATGCGAAAGCAGGGGAACCGCGCTTTCTAGTTCGAGACCTTAGCACCTCGGCCGCTCGCCGTCTAGTATCGCGAGCGGCCGAGGCTGCAACACTACAGGTTGTCGTCCAAAAAGGCCGAGAGCTGGGACTTGGACATGGCACCCACCTTGGTCGCCTCGATACCGCCGTTCTTGAAGAGCATGAGGGTCGGGATGCCGCGAATGCCGTACTTGGGCGGCGTCGCCGGATTTTCGTCGATATTGAGCTTTGCCACCGTGAGGCGGTCTTTGTAGTCGCGGGCGACCTCCTCCAGGACCGGGGCGATCATTTTGCACGGCCCGCACCACTCGGCCCAGTAATCCACTAGCACGGGGCCGGACGCATTCAATACGGCCTCCTGAAAGGTGTCGTCGGTCACGTATATGATGCCTTGGCTCATGGTTGGGGTCTCGGTTGGTCGGTTTATGTTTTGGATCGTTGGTTGAGAGGAGTACGTCGCAGTAAGCCTATTGTGGACGGAACGGACAGAAGTTGGCAAGTCTCCCCGTGGTTTCCCCAGCCCCCGCCTTTTGCTATTCTAGTTCCTTAATGAAAGATACCCACCTTACTCAGCAGGCGTTTTCCGACCTCGGGTTGCCAGAAACGGTCCTATCCGGTGTGCTCAAGGCCGGATTCACCTATTGTACGCCCATTCAGGCCGCAACCCTCCCCAAGGCGCTCGCGGGCCACGACGTGGCGGGCCAGGCGCAGACCGGGACCGGCAAGACCGCGGCCTTTCTGCTTGCGGTGTTCAATCGCCTGCTCACGCAGGAGCCGCGACCCGGGCGGCGGCCCAATCAGCCGCGCGCCTTGATCCTGGCGCCGACGCGCGAGCTCGCGATCCAGATCCACAAGGACGCGGTCGTGTTGGGACAGGAGTGCGGGCTCAGCTTCAAGCTGGCCTACGGGGGGACCGGTTACGACAGCCAGCGCAAAGGCATCGAAGAGGGCGTCGATGTTCTCATGGGGACACCCGGGCGCCTCATCGATTATTTCAAGCAGCATGTGTTCGATCTGCAGGCTTTGCAGGTGATGGTCTTGGACGAAGCGGATCGCATGTTCGATCTCGGCTTCATCAAGGATATCCGCTATCTGCTGCACCGCATGCCGCCTGTCACCGAGCGCCTGAATCTCTTGTTTTCGGCGACGCTCTCCTATCGGGTCATGGAGCTTGCCTATGAGCACATGAACAACCCCGAGCTCGTGCGCATCGAGGCCGAAAAGATGACGGCCGAGCGCGTGCGCGAACGCCTCTATCACCTAGGCCAGGACGAGAAACTGCCTGTGTTGGTGTCGCTTCTGCGCCGCGAACAGGTGGCGCGGGCGCTTGTGTTCACGAACACCAAGCATGTCGCCGAGCGGGTCCAAGGCTGGCTTGCCGCCAACGATTTCGGGGCGGCGGTGCTGTCCGGGGATGTCCCTCAGCAAAAGCGTCAAAGCCTGTTGGCGGATTTTCAGGAGGGGCGCTTCCCGGTGCTCGTGGCCACTGACGTGGCGGCGCGCGGGCTACATATTCCCGACGTGAGTCATGTCTTCAACTACGACCTCCCGCAGGACGCGGAGGACTATGTGCACCGGATAGGTCGGACGGCGCGCGCCGGGGCCGCGGGCGAAGCCGTGAGCCTCGCCTGTGACGAGTACGCCTTCTCGCTGCTCGAGATCGAGGCCTATATCGGCCACAAGATCCCGGTCACGCAGGTCACGGATGATCTCATAATCCCCTTGAATCGTCCGGTGCGCGGGGCGCCCCCCGAGCGCGTCGCCCGCCGCCCGCGCCCGGGGGCGCGCGATGGGACGTCACGTTCTCGCGCCCAAGGTCATCACAGCCAAGGTCATAACGCCCAGAGGAGCCCCTCTGGGCGGCCCCATGAGGCGACCCGCACCACGCATGAGACCCCGGTCTCACCGCCGCCCGCGAAGCCGGCGACATCACCCCGCCCGGCACCCCCGGCGCCCCCGCGCGGGCGCAAGACCCCCGAGAAACCCGTCCTCGGTTAGAGATCAAGGAGTCGCTATGGCTGAACTTCGCTTGCAGGATGGATCGCGCCTGACTGATCCGACGGACATCGCCGCACGGCTCACCCCGCTCGGCGTGACCTTGCGTCATTGGCCGCTCCCGGAGGCCCCGCGGCCGCGCGCACTCCTGGCCGCGCAGACTCTGGCTGATCCCGAAAAAGAGGAGCTGCTGGGTTTCGTCGATCATAGGTTTCGGGCGCTGGCCGCCGAGT
>NZ_JBTRWP010000088.1:0-6587 GCF_054609335.1 Acidiferrobacter sp.
ATTGGCGATCGTGCGCTTCTTGACCTTCTTGCCCTCGCGATAGGACTCCCGCAACAGGATGGTGGGGCGGGAGCCGCGATTGGGCACGATATGGATATGCATGCCTACTACATAGCACACATAACCGTGCATTGCAAGCAATAAAACAACTATTACATGCCTACACTTCACCAGACCACAAAGCACCCAAACGCTTGATTTCCTGGGCGTTAGGGGGCTTTTTTGGGGGGTTTAGGGGGGCAACCTCAGGTTAAAGGCCGCAGGACTGTCGGTCTCCGCCCATGGAGGCGGCGTCAATCCATCCTCTATCGGGATGGTGGCTGCCTAGGAAGTGGGAAGCTCCGGCCTTTAGGGCGGGGAGCAGTCACCGAGTTTGCTGCTGTCTCAATATTAGGAGACAGAACATTATGAGCGATATTACAACGGCACAGCTATGGATCGGGTTGGGATGGGTAACGCTCTTATTTGGTGGAGGCGGGCTCCTTCTTGCGTGGCTCAATCATCGCGGCCACAAGCACAAATAACCCACCACGACTACCGGCGCCAGCCCTATGGTGCCCATTTACCTACCCCGGCCTCCCCACCAGATTCTCGTCCCGCAGGCGCGCATACCGTTTCAGCATCTGCGGGGTTTGTGTCCGGTAATCGCCGCGACCTCCACAGGATTCAACCACGCCTCAAAGAGCCGGGAGGTCGTCCATGGTGCAGATCACGGAAGGTCAGGCCTCCGATGCTGGTGGCCCTGCAGACCCGTTCGGTGGGCCATGCTGATCTTGCGCAAAAAAATCGATGCCATAACCCCGGTAGTCCGATCAGGTTAAACGAGGTTGCCGGGGAACGCCCCATTGCGTAGGTTGACCGATCCGCCCAAGCAGGCGGGGGTCAGTGCGCTCCGGCAGGGTCCGGTTTTTGGATCAAGCGGTGGAGGGAGGTTTAACTGCAGCGAAGCGCGCTAGAGGCGGGATGATCAGTAGCATCATAAATAGGCGGATCATGTGAACTCCCAGAACAAAAAGAACATTACCATTGGCGGCCATGCTGATAGCGAGTGCCGCATAAAGGGCACCGGGAGCGGTAGCGAGGTAACCGTCGAGATCGCTGACGCCTACTACGTGGGCAAGCACGTATCCCAAAATTGCGCAAAGCAGATTGATGACGATTATGAGGCCTAAGGCGATCGGGATTAGTCTCACCTGCGAGCGCAAACGCGCAATGGACAGCTGTAGGCCTGCCTGCCAGCCAATCAAAACATAAGCTATTTCTATGATCGGTCTAGGAAGACTGCGCAAGATGGATACGTGGCCGATGGTTAGCAGTAGGGAGACGATCAAAGGCCCTAGTAGGTACGGTGCGGCAATATGAAGGAGGCGGGCAAGCCAAGCCCCACTAAGTCCGCAAAAACCGACGGATAGAAGCGCCGCTCCCCATGCCGACCAACCCAAAGATTGGGTCGTGGCAATTGTTGGCAGACTTACTGAGTCGTGAAACACAAACATGACGATTACAGGGATGGTAGCCATGACCAAAGCGACGCGCAGGTATTGTACTATGGCTACCAGCGGGAGGTCGGCGTGAAGCTCTTGGGCAACGGCAGTTATTCCAGTGGCGCCGCCCGAGGTCATGGACAAAAGCCCTGTGGTGCGACTGATATTTGCGAGACGACTAAACAGTAGCCCAGACAACAGGCTTAGGGCGAATGTGCTAAACGCTACAAGCAACACGACTAAGAAGTGTCCGTCAATCGCTGAGAAGGCCTTGTAGCTAAAGAGCATACCGATAGCTACACCAAGAATAATCTGTGCAATTCGCGATAAGCGGGGCGAATAGATAAGGCGCCCATCGATATTGACGAAGATTCCAGTGACCATACCGGCAAATAGCGGTGCTGCAGGGATATGCAGTGCCGCAAAACTCCTACTCAGCAAGATGCTGCCAAGAACAAGTACGGCCCATTGGCGCGCGTTGCCGGAGATCATTGCCGTTGTACTGCGCATCCTTCCAAGCTCCCGAAGCTGCTATGCCGAATAAAGGCCCGTGGTGGCTGTGTCATCGACCACCAACGGCCATTGTGAATGAATGTTAGACCGCTCGGTGTCGGACACGCCAGCTGCAAAGAGTCTGATTTACGATCCATGGCTGACCGAGGCACCAATCCCCTGATCGCCATCCAGATGGTGCTTTTCGGGGAGCCGTGTGCGGAACCGGGTAAGTAGTTACGATCCACGCCCTGAAACAGTTCTCTATCCCGTTCCTCACGGATGCCCTAACAGTCATTTATCGCAGACATTTGCGTGCCCATGTGAATTACAGAAGCGTATCCTGGATACGCCAATAGGCCACCCGGGTTCTATGGTAGTCGAGATATATTCGCAATGACAGAACGTGAGCTTGCTGTGCCGAGCAGAACAATGCGCGGCATTTTTTGTGAAAGGCGCTACCTCTTTCGTTCTGCCTTAAGCGTTACCCCCTTCATACACGCGCACGACGACGGATGATGTCCCTGGGCTTTAGTGATCGGCTTGATAAACCATTGGCACATTTCCTGTCAAGGCTCAAATTGGCACCTTGACCGTTTTTTTGATTCGGGTTAGGGTTTCCACCAATGGGCTCACGTAATGAACGGTCAGCAAGGAGACGTCCGTGAAGGTCGGTTTTATCGGATTAGGGCAGATGGGTTCGGGCATGGCCGGCCGCCTGCTGACAGCGGAGCATGCGCTGACTGTCTTTAATCGATCTCCAGAAAAAATGCAGCCCCTCGTCTCCCGCGGCGCGCGCGCCGCTAAATCAGTGAGGGATTTCACCGACGCCGAAGTAGTTGTCAGTATGTTGGCGGATGATTCCGCAGTTGAGCATGTTACATTCTCTGATGACGGCCTACTAAAGAATTTACCGGCCGGGGCTATCCATGTTTCCTGTAGCACTATTAGTGTCGCACTCTCGGCGCGACTCGCAACTGCACATGCAGGTGCGGGGCAACACTATGTATCGTGTCCTGTATTCGGGCGTCCTGATGCCGCGGCAGCGGGTAAGTTATTTCTTGTGGCGGCCGGTCTACCTAATGTCATAGATCGTCTGCGACCGATTTTTGATGCTGTAGGTCAACGCACGTTTGTTGTCGCAGAACAACAGGAAAAGGTCAATCTTGTCAAACTCAGTGGCAATTTCTTGATTGCCGCAGTCATTGAATCTCTTGGCGAGGCTATGGCCCTTGTTGAAAAGGGGGGAATCGATCGCCATGCCTATCTGGATATACTTACATCAAGTCTGTTCAATATACCACTATACAAGAATTATGGTGCCATAATAGCAGACCGCAATTTCAGGCCCCCTGGCTTTTCTTCCCCATTAGGACAAAAGGATATCCGCCTCACTCTAACAGCAGCAGAGGCCCTCTCTGTACCCCTCCCCTTTGCAAGTATTTTGCGTGACCGCTTTATCGCCTTGGCGGCGCAAGGGGGCGAAACGCAGGATTGGTCGGCCATAGGTAGCCTCGCCGCCCAAGATGCAGGTTTGGCACATAAGAAATAGTGGCGGGAAGGGAGGTCGAGCCCCATGATGCTCGATACGTGTTTTCTGACCCATTGTGATCACCCAGATCGTAACAGTAAACAAGCGTTCAGGTTGATAAACGCCGAGGTTGGCGACAATCTGCTATTTCGCGATACCTAAAAACACCGCTAGGCAACGACTCACCTCCATTATTACCTGCTCACTAACGGAAGCAACTACAGACCCCAACCTATTGCGCTTTACCGCCAGGACCTTATCGACCATGATCTGTGAAATCTTTTGTAATCCATTGGTCCCGTCAGGATGTACTGTTATTCGGAACAATGGCGCATCCAGCACCGTTCCCGACAGTAACAACACGGTGACGGTCGCCTGCTCGCTAAACTGATCAGACTGCACCACCAGCGCCGGTCTCGGTTTCCCGAAGTCACCCGCTATAGCCACGGTCAACAAATCCGTGCGCCGCGTCCCGCTCACTCGTCCATATCTGATCCTTCCCCGGTCTCCCGGACACCCGGTTAAGAGAATAAACTCTTGACCTGAGGTGAGATGATGAAAACCAAGAAGCCAACCGAGAAGACGACTCGGAAGCGTTACAGCGACGAGTTCAAAGACCAAGCCTTGAAGCGCGCCGAGCGGGATGGAGTGGCCCTTGTGGCCCAGGATCTCGGGATCGCCTTGACCCAAATCTATGCCTGGCGGCGCAAGCGCTAGATGGGGCCACTGTCACCTAGGCACAGCGGTTGAAGGAGGCCTGGGTCGTCCGCCTAGCGCGGGATAGGGCGCACATTAAAGAGGAGAACGCGTTTTTAAAAAAGCCCAGGCGTACGGTAAGCGAATCAGTCGAAGTGAAGTACGCCCTGATCCGACGCCACGAAGGGGAGCATGCGATCGCCCTTATGTGTGGCCTGAGGTCCGTTTCTCGCAGCGGTTACTACGAGTGGCGGGACCGTCCCACCCGACCGCGCACGAAGGCCGATGAGAGTCTTGTCGAGGCCATACGGCGCATCACCAACGACCACAAGGGGCGCGCCGGCTCGCCACGCATCACCTGGGCGCTCCGTCACGAGGGGTAGCGGGTCGGAAAGAACCGTGTGGCGCGCCTGATGCGCCAAAACGCGCTACGCGCCAAGGCCGCCCGCACGTTTGCGGCTGCGACCCACTCCGAGCACAATCTGCCGGTGGCGCCCAATCTCCTCAATCAGGACTTCAGCGCGCAACGTCCGAACCAGAAGTGGGTTTCGGATATCACCTATATCGCCACCGACGAGGGATGGCTCTATCTGGCCGTGGTGCTCGATCTCTATGCCCGCACAGTCGTGGGCTTAGTCCTGTCCGAACGGATGACGGCCAAACTCACCTGCGATGCCCTGCGTATGGCGCTCTGGCGGCGCAAGCGGCCCCGCGGGGTTATCCTCCACTCCGACCGTGGCAGCCAATACTGCGCGCATGACTATCGGCGTCTTCTGAAGGCCCATGGCCTCATTGCCAGCATGAGCAAGAAAGGCGACTGCTATGACAATGCGGCCATGGAGAGCTGGAACCACAGCCTGAAGGTCGAGGCCATCCATGGAGAACGCTTTGCGACACGTCAGGAGGCGCAGAAACAGGTTTGCGAATACATCGAAATATACTATAATCGAAAGCGCCTACACTCCGGTTTCGGGTACCTCTCTCCCGAGACCTTCGAGCAGCGGCATGTGGCTTAACTGAGTGTCCGTGATTTCTGGGAAAGATCATTGGTCGATACGGTACCTAGACCATTCGGAGCAACCCTTCTGAATGGATAACTGCGATTGCACAGCAAAGCAGCATAGATGCGGAGGATCATATCGCCAAAGGGACCTCGCTAATAAAGGCATTGATTGATAAAGGGATGTAACCAACTAACAATGTTCTCCGAAGACGATCTTCGCCTTAATTGGTTTCTGCATATGCGGACCAATGCCGATTATTTGAGCATCGAGCTCATGCAAGCGGGGATGGCCTACGCGATTTGGGCGCGTAACGCCTATGTCGGCATCTGGCTCCCGGAGGCTCAAGGCTTCTTGATCTCGCGTTACAAGATGGACCCAACGCCGTTTCTGTTCGTTGAGTACCACTGGGACACTGGTGAACCATGTGGCACCGCCAAGCCATTGCGCGCACTTGAAATCTGCCCGTTACCGCTGCCGCCGGAGGCTGCATACTATGACGAAGGACAGAATGCGGCCGTGTGCGCTTGGCTCGACGCACTAGAAAAATGTCATCCGCCACTTCCGGGCTGGGATTCTGTCGGCCAACGTCGTCAGGGTGCGGCAAGGTGGGCGCAACGGCAAGAGGAAAAACGGATGAAACGGAGGCGGGTCACACGTCGGTCATCAGAGCGGAAGTAATCTCAAAATCGGACGAGGCCTATAATCACTTCATGGCCATCCAATCGACCGCATTCGGATGTATTGAACTCTCCGGCAAGGAAGCCAAGTGGCTTCCACGTCACATGATTGAAGACAAGCTTAACTTGGCCGCGAAGGCTTCGCTCGCTCACGGTCAGGCGGTACTGGCTCGTATTGCCTCAGTTTATTCACGCCCTTAATCGCCAGTAACTCGGTCGTCTCTTCAAGTGCATAACGGCGTTAATTTGAATCTTCTGATCGTGAGTCACGTCCCCGGTCTTCGGGATTTGCAAACGATGGTCGGATCGACCGTGCATTAGTGGACAGGTTTAAAGCGGCGTTGCTTTCGGAAAATTGTGACTCAAGAGATCGGAGCTGATTCTGTATTCTCCATGCCCAATCCACTCATGATAGGCGGCGAGAGCGTCAGTTTCTGTCAGCAGAGCTGTTCTCGCCCGCGCTGGTGCTCGGATGGTAAGCGCTCCAGCAACCGCACCCTGCCCGCGATCCTCTAAGTCGCTTACGATCCGATCCATCACATTGATGGAGACGGATGGATGGCAAAGATCCGCAGCAATGAGGCTTGGCAAGAGCTCTTTGCCGAGTACGAGGCAAGCGCAGAGAGTGCGCGCGACTTCTGCGCCCGGCATGGGCTACGGTTGACGTACTTCTATCGGCGCAGCCTGGAGCTTCGCGGGCGTT
>NZ_JBTRWP010000089.1:0-6119 GCF_054609335.1 Acidiferrobacter sp.
TCCTGATAAGTGGGCTGTATGAATCCGAAGACATGCACGGGGGCGGCAATGCCGTTGGGTTCCGTGCCTTGGAGTTGGAACCAGTTGGTGGCGTGCGCACCACCTGCGAAACAGGCGGCGGCCACTGCCGCCGTCAGCAATGATTGCTTTTTCATGAACTCCTCCTAGATGGGACTGCTTTTTTTAATATCTTTATTATGCCGACCGCAGCGGTTTCGCTTACGGGCGGATGTAATTCCAACCTTCACTCTCGCGACGCATGATCTCGATCACGCCGCCCGGCACCACGTGCGCCACCGGATTCAGATCAGCTTTCGTCAAATGCAGCTTCATCATCGTGTTGTGGCAGGCCGCGAACTCGACGCCCTCGGCATGCAGGCTTTGAATCATCTTCGCATGCACATTATTCTTCAAGAGCAGGCGCATGCCCGGACCGAAAGCCACGATCTCCATCTGCAGCTTGGTCGGCCCGAAGTACTTCAACACGTTCGCGGCATTGGCCAAGACGAGTTCTTGCTCTTGGGCGGAGCCATTGCTGATCTGGAAAACGACGCGATGCGTCGCAAACGCATGGCTTTGTGTACCGGCGTAGCTTGGCGCGGCAAACGCCAACAAGGCCAAGACGGCAAATGCCGACACGAACCGATGGTAAACCGCTGTATACGTCATATCACAGTGCTCCTCTGGTGGGTTTTGACAAATATCCATTTATTATCGGCCCCTCGTATCCTGTCGGCGGGTCGCGCTCGACACCTCTTCGTGTGCCGTGTCGACGCTCGTGATGCGTGGCAAAAAGGGTCCGGGACGTCCGGATCCTTCGGGGCAACTTTATTTCCTAGCGCATCAATGGACGTTATAACAGGAAGCGCGGTCCTGGGAAACAGAAAACCGCAAAGGGGTGCGCACGTGTTTCGTCCTGCGAAGTTCGAGTTTCGCATCGCCATAGCCGACGGGGATCGCGTAGACATTCCTCGAAAGCGCACCGCGCGCGTGGCACCCCTTGGGGAAGTTAAGCCCGCGACCGGGGCCGGGCCGTGAGGCGCAAGGACGGCTCGAAGGGTAGGGGTCCACGGCTTGCGCCACGACACCGCAAGGTTCGCGCGTGGTGCCGTGTCCGTGAGGATGCACCTCCCAAGACGAGCGAGGGCGCTCCCCCTGCGAAAGACCGCAGTTTGCGTAAGTCCCGTCAATTTCTTAGGATGACAGCCCTTACACTCCACCATTCGGACTCTCCGTGACGACTCTGCACCTAGGAACCCGCAAGAGCGCTCTCGCCTTATGGCAGGCGACCCACGTCCGCGATCGGCTCCTCGCCCTGCACCCGGGGCTTACAGTCACCATCGTCCCCATGACGACCGAAGGCGACCGACAGCTTTCCGGCCCACTCGTGGCCTCCGGCGGGAAGGCTCTCTTTACGAAAGAACTCGAGCAGGCTCTTGCGCTAGGACGCATCGACCTCGCCGTTCATTCCATGAAGGATGTGGTCGCGGAACTGCCAGAAGGTCTTACCATAGGCGCGATCCTCGAGCGCGAGGACCCGCGCGATGCCTTGGTGTCCCCTCTCAAGGCATCGGAATTGGCGGCCCTGCCCGAGGGAACCGTCATCGGAACGGCAAGCCTGCGGCGCGCCTGCCAGATCCGCCATTGGCGGCCCGATCTGCGCATCGAGAATCTGCGCGGGAACGTCAATAGTCGCTTGGCGCGGCTCGACGCCGGCGAGTTTTCCGGGATCATCCTGGCGGCAGCCGGGTTGAAGCGCCTGGGACTTGCCGATCGCATAAGCGGCTATTTGTCGATCGAGGTGAGCCTGCCGGCGGCCTCGCAGGGCGCCATCGGCATCGAATGCCGGCTCGATGACGCCAAGACCCGTGGGCTCATAGGGCCCCTGCACCACCCGGACACCGCGCTCTGCGTGGAGGCCGAACGCATCGTCACAGCGACCCTGGCAGGCGGCTGCCGGCTGCCGATCGCGGCCTTCGCCACCCTGGATGCGGACCAGTTGACCGTGCGAGGACTAGTCGGCGAGCCTGACGGAAGTCGGCTACTCACCGACACCCAGCGGGGGCCAGCCACGAGGGCCGCTCACCTCGCGCGCGCGGTCGCCGGAGGCCTCCGGTCGCAAGGCGCCGGGGCCATCATCGAGCGCCTACTGAAGGACGGGGCGTGAGCGATCTCGCCGGACTGAAGATTCTCGTCACACGACCGGTGGGTCAAAGCCAAGGCCTAATGGACCAGCTCACGGCCCTGGGTGCCCAACCCATCCACTTCGCGGCCGTGGAGATCGTGGAGCCCCGGGACATCGCAAGCTTCAAGGCGGTCGTCGCGGACCTGTCCGGCTACCACTGGGCGATCTTCATAAGCCCCAATGCCGTGACCCGCGCCTTCAATCTCATGCAAGGCTTTGGGCAAGAGTGGCCCGCGACGCTGCGCATGGCCGCCATCGGCCGCGGCAGCGCCCGCGAACTGAAGCGGCTCGGGTTCACAGACATCCTAGTCCCCGAGGGCCAGTTCGATAGTGAGTCATTACTGTCTATGGAACCGTTTCAGGATATGGGTGGTCTGCGCATCATCGTCTTTCGGGGGGAGGGTGGCCGGGAGCTCCTCGGAGATACCCTGAAGACCCGCGGGGCCTTTGTCCAATACGCCGAGTGCTACCGGCGCGCGGCGCCCTCGGCGGACGTCTCGGGGCTCCTGCGGGCCTGGGCACGCAATGGCCTGGATGCGGTGATCGTGACCAGCGTGGAAGGGCTGCATCACCTCTATGACGCCCTGGGACAGGTCGGCCGCCAGTGGCTTACGAAGACCCCGCTCGTCGTGGTCGGGGCGCGCCTCAAGGACGCCTGCCTCGCCCTAGGCCTCAAAGGACCCCTCCTGGTCGCCGCGGGCGCCGACGACGAAGCACTGATTGCGGCGCTCCTTGCCTGGCATGCCGGCAAAAACCCCCTATAATCGCTTAAACCCTTAAGAGTCACCATGACCGACGACATCGAGAAGACGAGCCCCCCAGCACTACCCTCCGCCCCGCGCCGCGCGCGTTCCGTCGCCGGAGGGCTTGCGCTGCTCTTGTCGCTGGTGACCCTGATCGGCTTGGGCTACGTCTGGTACCTGCTTTCCTACAAGGCGCAGATCGTGGGTCTCGACGTAACACGGAGCTTTCAGGCGCAAAGCCAGGCGCTGATCCAGCTGAACGCGAAGATCGCGTCCCTGGAGCAGGCGCAGGGCGAGAGCCGCAAGGCCATCGCTGATCTCGCCCAGCGCCAGGCGTCGCTTGCCACCGCCAACCGCCCCGGACGTCACTGGCGGGTACGGGCGGCGGCCGACTTGCTGCTCATCGCCAACGACCAGCTGCGCTTCCAACATAACGTCCCGCTCGCACTGCTCGCGCTCCATCAGGCAGAGCGCGCACTGCGTCGCCAGGGCGACCCCAGGCTTCTGCCGGTGCGCCAGGCCATTCTCCAGGAGATCCTGCGCCTGAAGGCGCTGCGTCGCCAACACACCTCCACCATGGCGCTCGATCTCGTGGCGCTGGCCCATAGCGTCCGGACCTTGCCGCTCGCCTTGCCGCGCGCCTTCCCCGAAAAAACGGCGGCCACCGTGAAATCGGCCCCGCTCCCCTTCTGGCGCCGCGCGGTCGACGGCATCTGGCAGGATTTCACGGGGCTCATCCGGATCCGCAAAGAGCCCATACATGAGCGCGCGCTGCTTGCGCCCAAGCGCGCCTACTTCGTGCGCGAGAACCTGCAGATCCGCCTCTACGGGGCACAGCTTGCCCTGCTCGAACACCGCCCAGCCCTGGTCGCGGCGGATCTTAGCGCGGCTCGGCGCTGGATCGAGCGCTACTTCGACGTGAAGGCGCGCTCCACCCAAACGGTTCTCGCGAAACTCCAAGACCTCCAACACAAGAGCCAGGCCTTGAAGTGGCCTGACATCTCGCAGTCCCTACATCTTCTGCGCCGGCTGTCGCGCGCCGCCTCATGAAGATCCTGTCGGGCATCGTCCTTTTGCTCGTGGTCACGATCCTCGTGACCTTGGCGGCCATGCACAACCCAGGCTATGTGCTGATCGAGCGCAGCCCCTGGAGCGTCGAAATGCCCCTCACGCTCTTTGCGCTGCTCTTGGTCGCGGCGGTGGTCCTGCTCTACACCCTGCTACATGTGACTATGCGTCTTTTGCGGATCCCTCGAGATGTCGGCCGCTGGCGGCTGGACCGTCGCCTGCGCCATCAACAAAAGGGCCTTCATGCGGGCCTCATCAAGTTCCTGGAGGGCGACCATACAGGCGCCGAGAAGGATCTTGTGGGCGACTTCAAGGCCGAGGACGTGCCGGGCATTCACTATCTGGTCGCGGCCTGCGCGGCCCAGGGCCAAGGGCACCGCGAGGAACGCGACGAATATCTCACGCAAGCCCAGCGCGTGCCGGGGCTTGGGCTTGCCGCGGGCCTCCTCCAGACCTATCTACACGAGGCGGCCCGGGAATACGAACGCAGTCTCGCCACCTTAAACGCGCTGCGTATCTCGCATCCGGGTAATCGCACGGTGCTGCGCCTACTTGCGCAACGGGCGCGCGGCCTACGGGATTGGACCACGGTGACCCAACTCGCACCCGAGCTGCGCCGCCACAAGGCCATGGAGGCGGCGGCCATCGACGATCTGGAACGCGACGCCCACCGTCATCTGCTGGCGCTCGCCGCCCACGCCCAGGCGGATGCGGAGGCCGTGTGGCGCGCCATCCCAAAGCACCACCGCCAGCATTCAACACTGATCGCCCTCTACGCCCGCAATCTCATTCGCCGGGGCGAGACTGGCGAGGCGGAGCACCTGCTGACCCCCGCTTTACGCCACGAACCCACAGACGAACTTTACAGCGCCTACGGGGATCTGCAGGGCGATCAGGCACTGCGCTATCTGTCGCAGGCGGAAAACTGGCTCAAGGTCTCCCCCCAGAGCGGCCCGCTCCTCTTGGCGCTCGCCAAGCTCGCGCTGGCCGCCAATCTCCCCGGCAAGGCCCGCGAGTACGCCGAGCGCTGCGCCCGCCAGAACCCAACCTCCGACATCTATGGAGAACTCGCGCTCGTCATGGAACGTCTGGGCGACCAGACACAGGCCCGCGAATACTGCCGACGCGGACTTGATCTCCAAAAGGTCAAGGGGGAAAACCACCGGTCGCCGGAGACCTTGTTCCTGCCGCTCCCGTAGTCATAGACAAGCGGGCATGCCGGCGTCGCACACTTCAGTGCGGACGGAATGCCGCGAGGCGTACATCGCCAGTGTAACCCCTCCGATTCGGGGGCCCTCGATGCGCGCTTGTCTCATTCCCAAGCGCCCTTGCGGGTTAGTCGCGCGGCCGTTGCGCGCAATAGCCGTCGGCGCGGCACTGCGCGCATGAGCGAGAAACAAAAAGACGCAGCCGCACCTCCCGCACCTGACCGGGCCACTTTAGTGGCGCGCGCCCGCCGGCATTCGCTGACCCTTCGGAATACGTGCAAGGCACGCCTCGCCCCGCTCTTGGCGCAAGCCCTGGAGGCCAAGGGGATTTGGCTATTTGGCTCGGTAGCGCGCGGTGAGGCTGTGGAAGGTTCCGACGCCGACATTCTGGTCGAGGTCGGAGACCAAATTGCCCAGGATCGCTTCCTGGATCGAATGAGCCTAGCCTCCGCAGCGTGTCATGCGGCGCGGCTGCCATTCGCCTGTGACATCATCCCGCTCTCTTCCGAGGAAATCGCCGATAAACTGCAATCCGGCAACCTCTTTTTCGAGATCTGTGGGCTGAAAAGGATAGACTCATATGAATCTATCCGACCAGCTGAAGGAAAGCGCTCACTGGTTTGATGCTGCGGAGGACGATAGGGACGCCGCTCGGATTCTAGCCAAGCAAGGAATGCATGCCGCAGCATGCTTTCATGCGCAACAAGCGCTCGAGAAGGCCTTCAAGGGCTTGCTGGTAGCGAACGGGCGCATTCCGAAGACCTACTCCATAGAGGAACTTTCCGCGATGGTACCCATCGAGGGAGGATGGGAGGAACGCGAGGTAACAAAGCTCGATCGCTTCTATATCGCCGCCCGATATCCGGATGCCCTACCAAGCGGCTCCACGGCTCGTAAGCATTTTACGCAAAAAGA
>NZ_JBTRWP010000090.1:0-5166 GCF_054609335.1 Acidiferrobacter sp.
CGACCTGCGCCGTGACCGCATGCGCCAGCCGCTCGATCACCTCCTCCGCGCCGTCCCACTCGCCGCTCGGGACCAGGCCCAGGTGGCGTTCGCTGATCGCGATATCGGCCGACTCGTGCACTGCGCCTAAGACCCGCACATCCGTATAGCGTTCGAGCACCGCCCGCAACTTACCCTCGTGGCGCGCGCCACCTACGCGATTCAAGACGATACCCGCAATAGGCATGGAGGGGTCGAAGTGCCGGTAGCCCAACACCAAAGGCGCCACGCCGCGCGTCACACCGCGGCAGTCGAGAACGAGCACCACCGGGGTCTGAAGCTGGTGGGCCAGGGCCGCGTTACTATCGCTACCATCAAGCGCCACGCCGTCATAGAGACCCTTGTTGCCCTCCACGAGCAGCACATCGGCGCCGCGTGCGGCGTCTTCGTAGAGGGCCGTGATCTCCGCGGCCCCCTGGGTGTGATAGTCGAGATTGTAGCAAGGACGGCCGGCCGCCTTGGTCAACCACAAGGGATCGATGTAGTCAGGGCCCTTCTTGTAGGGCTGCACCGTATGCCCAAGCGCGCGCAGGGCGCGCGTAAGGCCGATGGCAAGCGTAGTCTTGCCCGAGGACTTGTGGGCCGCCGAGACATAGACGCGCGCGCTCATGGCCGCGCGCCCGCAGCCGCACCCTCGGCGCTTGCGGCCTGCGCTCGTGCGCCATGGACGCTCACCACATCATCGGCCAGGCTCTCAGGCAAAAAGGGCAGAAGCCGCAAGGCGATCAGCACGATCAAGCCCACCACCGCGACCCCGCTTAGCGCAAGCACCGTCTCAGGCCAATGCGGGACATAGTTATGCACCACGCCGTCGTAGAAGCTGCTCTTCACGATAAGCCCCGGGAACATCTGCAGGGGATAGCTCTGGCCGCCTATGATGAGCACATACATCTGGGCGAGCCCGCCCGCCACCACCGCCACCGCAGCGAACCCCAGCGTGCGACGCAGGATCGCCCCATCACCGTCCGGCACGGGGCGCAGCAGCAGTAAAAGCGGCACGATACCACCCACGAACACCTGGCCACCCCAGAAGAGCCAGGGAAAGATGCCGCCTGTGACGAGCATAAAAGACTCGACGCCGCGATGCCCGGCCATATACAGATTGGTCAGATGATAGACCGCCACGAAATACAAGACCGCCGCCACGAACACCGCGAGCAGCGACCGGAGCCGCGCCACGAGCCGCGCACCCACGGGTCGCGCAAGCGCCTTGAACCCGCCCATGAGCACCAGCACAAAGATCGCAAGCCCGAAGGCAAACGAGGTGAGAATAAAAAGGGGTGCCAGCACGGCGGAGTCGTAGGCACTACGCGCCGCGAGGAACCCGAATATGGACCCGGTGCCAGTCGTCAGCACCAGACGCCACAGGAAGGCGAGCACCCCCACCGTATGGGTGTGGGGGTTCAGCCGTCGCTCCATCATAAACCAGAGATAGAAGCCGACGATGACCAGAAAACCCGTATAGAGATAGATATTCCATGCGAAAATCGACCGAAAGTTCGGATACAGCACGGCCGCCAGGATGTGCCCGGGGCGCCCAAGATCGAGCACCAGGTTCCAGAGACCGCCTATGAGCAAGGCCACCGCCAAAAGCGCCGAGAGCCGCGCAAGCGGCTTATAGAGGGCGCGCCCGAACACCGAGGCGATCGAGGCCACGTTCAAGGCCCCGGAGGCCGCCACGATCAGGAACACCGCAAAGACGTGTGGCAGACCCCAGACGATCTGGTTATTCATGCCCGTCACGTGATGACCCTCCGCGCGCATATAGAGTGCTGAGGCCACCCCCGCCGCCGCCAGAAGCCCGCAGACCATCACCGCCGCCCAATACCCCGCACTGCGCCCCTCGATCTCTCGATAAGCCAGCTTCGCTCCCGACCGTCCGCCGCTCTCACTCACAGCCTAGATCCCCCGGTAATGCACGGAGGGCAACATCCCCAGATCCGCGCGTATGGTGGTGGTCGCGACCTCGGAGAGCCGCTTGGCAATCGCGCTCTTCGGGTCGTGCAGGTTCCCAAAGACCATGCCCTTGTGGCCGGCCTTTTGACAGGCCGCGACACAGGCCGGGAGCTTACCGGCCTCCACGCGCTCCACACACATCGTGCAGCCCTCGGCCGTGCCTTTGCCGCGCGGCGCCCATGGCTTCTGGTCTTCGACATTGCGCGCCACGAAGGAGCGTGCCTTGTAGGGGCAGGCCATCAGGCAATAGCGGCAGCCGATGCAGCGGTGTTTGTCGACCAGCACGATGCCATCCGGGCGCCGAAACGAGGCCCCGGTCGGGCACACATCCACGCAGGCGGCATGCTCGCAATGCTGGCACATGACAGGAAAGCTGCGGCTAAATCCGGTCTCTGGATTGGTGATCGTGACCTTGCGTATCCATTGCGCGTTGTCCGGACCCGGATCGTGCGCAAGCCCGTTGTAGTCCTGGCAGGCGCGCACACAGGCATCACAGCCGCCCTGGCAGGCGTTCGCGTCGATCAAAAGCCCATAGCGCACGGCGCTCTTGCGCCCCCGCGGACCCGTCACGGCCAGATCACGCGCCAGCACCGTGACTCCGGGGGCAAGCGTCAAGGCGACCGCGGCACCGGCCAGCTTCAGGAGCCTGCGGCGCACGGCATCCGGTTCGGACCCGCCGCCCTCCGCAGTGCGGGACACGCCTTTCTGCGACTCGTCGCTCATGGTCTTCCTCCCGGGCCCGCCGCCTGCGCACCGCGCAAGGCCCGCGGTATGCGAAACGCCGCCTGCAGTGCCCCGGCCTTAAGGGGAGCACCAAGCCCGCGCTGCGCCGGCACGGCGGCGTGACACGCGAAGCAGTCAAGCCGCACCCCCACATAGGCATGGCAGCTTGCGCAAAACTGCCCCGGGGCATTCACCGGGAGGACGCGCCCGGTGCTCGTGCGTTGCGCGTGACAGGCGACACAATGCGTAAGCCGAAACCGCGTATCCCGCGCGTCATGGCGTACGATCTCCTCGCGCACGGCCCGCAGCAACATCATGTGCGTGCGGCGCATCACAGATGTCTTCAGGACACAGTGGCCCGGGGCTTGCGCGATCACGGGGACCGCCACGCGCCCACGATGGGCCACCCATACGCCGCTCAAGGCGACCACCACCGCAAGGACTGCCCAGACGCCGGCGCGGGTGCGCATGTCACTCCCCCAGACCCATCTGGATATAACCGGCTGGACACACGTCGGCGCAGATATGGCAGCCGATGCAGCGTGTGTAGTCGGTGGTCACGTAGTAACCCAAGGCCTTCTGATCACGCGGCACCTTCTTCACCGCCACCTGCGGGCAGAAGACCACGCAGTTGTCGCATTCGAGGCAGAGCCCGCAGCTCATGCAGCGCTTGGCCTCAGCCACCGCCTGCGCCTCATCGAGCGGCATGATGCGCGTGCCTCCCTCGGTGAAGATCTCGGCAAGCCTGCGCTCGGTGCGCGCAAGCCTAGGCGTCGTGCTGAAGTGCGCAAGAAAAAGCGCGTCGGACTTGATCACCTCGCGGTGCGCACGGTCCTCGAAGTTGTGCACGAAGGCCGGGCTCGTCACCTTGCCGTCCACGGGCAAGGCCCGCGTCGGCAGCCCTTCGCGGATATCGAAATGGCGCTTGTCGATATGCGGGCGGCGTGCCACCGCTTGACCCTTCAAGAGGGCGTCTATCCCGTCGGCGGCTACCGTCGCATGCCCGATGGCCGTGGCAAGCAGGTGCGGGGTGATGATATCGCCGCCCACGAAATGCTTAGGGTGCCCCAGGACCTGCAACCCGGGCCCCGCCGCGATGGCATGGCGTCCATTGTCCAGGGCCTCCAGACCCGTCATGTCGGCGACCTGTCCTATGGCAAACACCACGAGGTCGGCCGGGATCTCGATCTCATCCCCCGGCACGCGCACGCGCTTGCCGTCCTTGCCATGCTCGCAGGGCGCGAAGCGCACCCCGCAGGCGCGCCCGTCGGCGTCGAGCGTCACCGCAAGGGGCATGACATTGCCGAGGATGGCGACATCCAGCGAACGGGCGTCCTCCACCTCACGTTCCGAGGCCTTCAACTTGGCGGTGGGCAACACCGAGGTCAGGGTCACCTTCTGGCCGCTGTGGATGGCCGCCTGCGTAACCATATCCGCCGTGTAGGTGAGCGGCGAGCCGTCGGGCTTCGTAGCCGCGAAGCCGCCTAGCTTGCGCGCCACCGTGGTGACATCGATGGAGGTATCCCCCCCGCCCACCACCACGATGCGCCGCGGCACAGACGGCATGCGGCCTTCGTTGAATTCCCGCAAAAACTCGATGCCCCCCACGCAATTGGGGGCATGCGCCCCGGGGATCTCCGGGATGCGGCCGACCTGGGTCCCGATCGCCCAGAACACCGCGTCAAAGTCCCGGTCGAGGTCCTCGAAGCTCACATCGCGGCCCACCCGCACGCCGGTCTTGATCGTCACACCCAGATCCAGGATGCGCTGAATCTCGCCTTCCACCACAGCCGGCGGGGTCCGGTAATTGGGCAGGCCATAGCGCAGCATGCCGCCCAACTGTTCGCGCGCCTCGAAGATAGTGCAGGCATGGCCCTTCAGGCGCAGCTGATAGGCGCAGGCAAGCCCGCCAGGACCACCGCCTATGATGGCCACACGCTTGCCGCTTTCCTCCAGGGGCTTCGCGAAATGGAAGCGCCCCGCCAGGGCCGCCTCGCCGATAAACTGCTCGACGGCGTTAATACCGACATGGTCTTCTACAGCGCGGCGGTTGCAGCCTTCCTCGCAGGGCGCCGGGCACACATAGCCCATGATGCCCGGGAAGGGATTGGCGCGGGTGAGACGCCGAAAGGCGTGTTCCTGCCAGCTCACCTCCGCAGGCGGCTTGTCGAGACCACGCACCACATCGAGCCAGCCGCGGATGTCCTCGCCTGCCGGGCACCCGTTCTGACAGGTCGGCGTGCGCTGCACATAGACCGGGCACTTGTAGGACCAACCGGCCTTGAAAATATAGTCCTGCCACGACTCCGGTGTCGTATCCCCGTCCTCGTAGCGGCGGAAGGTGCGGCTCGACTCCGCAGTCTGCTTCTCATTGGCCATGCTCATCCCCTTATATGACGGCTACTCTTTGGCACCCAATACGATGGCGTCCCCCACGAGCTGATGGAC
>NZ_JBTRWP010000091.1:0-5103 GCF_054609335.1 Acidiferrobacter sp.
AAGGCCAGGCCCGCAAGCCTGCCATAGGCCGGCAAGAGCTCCGAGACCGCTCTCCCCATGGCGTCTTTGAGGATGAGGACCTGGTCCATGAGACCGTTCGGACACTGGCCGAACGCGAACCCCAGTTCCGCCTCAAAGCGGCGCCACTCGGCGCGCCTCGGATCGGCCCGATCCCGGCACAGATCATCCCACTGCGTCCGGAGGGTGCTGTCGCCATAGAAACGCGTGCACACCTTGAGCCGCCACACAGTGGCCGTCAAGAAATCCTCGACCCCGTCTGTGAAATCCTTCAAGGGCACGGACACGGGGCCCCCGGTCCCGGTGACATAGCGCACCGCCTTGCGCCTCTTATCCTGCGTTCTGGCCGCGACCGCCCAGAGGTGCATCGCCTCCCCGTCCGAGACCCATAAGGTATGAGGCCAGACGAAACCATACCCGGCCGCCTCCATCTCATGGGCCCGGCGCCAGTCGAGACTCACATGGGTCCCGGGCGCAGGCAGCGGCTCCCAGTGGAGCCGCCACCAGGACGCGGCAAGCCATAGGGCCAAGGGATAGGCCGATACCAACACCGACTCGTGGACCGTATCCGACCAGACGTTGCGATTCGCCGTGAGATTGTCGGGGCCGGCTTGCAGACGAAGGCGCGCGGCGGTGTGCGCGATCTCGGTCCCGTTGCTGCGCGCCATAGGCACCCACTCGAGCGTAAACTGCAGCGCCCCGACGCGGCGCACGGGCCCATTCTCGGGCCGCTGCGCTTGATCAGGACCTGCCGAGAATGCAAACCCATAGCTCTCGAGCTTATACCGGACCCCATCGATAAAAAGGCCGGCTCTGCGGACCCAGACCGTCTCGCGAAGAGAGGTGCGCACGCGCCGCCCAAATCGCACGACCAGGCGTAAGACTGGCCGATAAGGCAGGGACGACACGCGCCACGCGGTCTGTGTGCTCCTGGTCATCTCATACCCCCTTTCTTTGCCCCACGGCGGCCACGCCCAAAAACGCACCCTGAGAGAAAACGAGCCCCCTTGTTGTCCAGCACGGTATCCCGGGCCCTCACGCCAAGCGACACCACCACCCCGTCATGCGCAGGCCCGATCCACCGCTCAAAAAGTGATCCTGCGAATATAACCCGACACCCCTGAGGCCCCGACCCCGCCGCATCCCGGGGGATATCTCCCCGCCCTCGCGCCCACCCATCGCCTAGGCGCCACTGACATCACTTGCGCATCGCGATACCTCGCAGACGGCCTCGATACCCTCCGACGCCCCCCACAACCCCGGATTTTTCCTAGGGTAAGACCAAAAAACACCGCCCTACCCCGTGATCTACCGGAGAGACACGCCGTGCGATACGCGTCTATCGTGGGCCTCGTTTTCAAAGGAGCTTATTTATGGACCGTTCCACACATGCGCAGGTATGTATCCTCGTGGCTCTGTTCTCTGGAGTCCCCCTCGAATCTCAAGCGGCGCACATACCCTGGGCGATACAACGTGCCGAAAGCGGACTTTTTCTTGGCATCGGCGAAGACGTCTTCCAGACCCAGGAGAGTGTCGCAGGAAACCCCATCGATTCCGAAAACGGCGGCCTGCCGGCCTATACGCTGGGACTTACGCGCCTCGGATCGCGCGCAGGCGGCCCCTATTGGCGCCTGCAGCTTTCCGGCGCCTTCGGGACTGCGCGCTATCACGGCAATACGGCCCTGGGGCTTCCGGCCCAAGGGTCATCGACCAATCGCATCGTCTCCCTCGACGGACGTCTGGGCCTGGGAATCGACGGGCTTTGGTCTGGGAGCCCCACTGTCGTCTTGATCCCCTACCTCGGCATGGGCTTTCAGCGGTGGACACGCGGGATCGACAGTGGCCAGACCTATACCGGAGGCGAGACCGTGACCGAGGCCCATCTGGGCTTAGGTTTGGGCGCGGACTACGCCCTCGACCGGCGCTGGGTCGTGTCCGTGCATGCCCTCGCAGGCTACACCCTGGGCGCGCAACGCACAGCGACTGTGCCCACCTTCTTCGATACCGCGACCAACACGCTTGAAAGCACACGCGTCACCGAGGCCTTGGGCGACCGCCCCTATGAGGTCCTAGGCGGCGCTATCAGCTACCGCGCCGATCGGCGTCTCGACATCTCGCTTCGTGTGCGCCGCGCCACCTGGTCTGCCGCAGGGTCCAGCCCGATACCGATCCTGGATTCCTCCGGCGGGACGGTGGGCGCCACCCCCGTCCCAGCGAGCCGCCGCACGGACACGGCCATCATGATCGAGGCCCGCTCACTCTTTTGAGGGCCGCGCGTAGGCCCCTTCTATCCGCCCCGGATCCTCTCGGGGCCCTTTACTACGGGAGACAGCACACCATGACCACCCCTCTTACCAAACCATCCCTGCAAGCCCAGAGCGCCACAGACCCTGCGGACGCCCACGGAGACTGCGAGACCACCCTAGACCTGCCACAAGCTGTGCGTGCCGGGCGCGGTCCGGGTCCGGCCGGACACCATAGAAAAAACCGGATGGCGCGCGATCATCGACGTATCGGTCCCCCTATCCCACGCGGGAAGACGGGACGCAGGCCGCGACGCGACGCGCGCATGGGCTACCCGGCGCGGCGCCGCGATGGCGACTGGATGACGCTGGGGCGCGTCAAAGAGCCCCCGCATCACAAGGTCGCACAATCACGCAAGGACCCGATCGACCAAGGCCTGACATCGGAATCGGAAGACGAGGAGGGAGATGACGACACGGCGACATCCTGAAAGGTAAGGTCGAACGCGCGCGGGACCAAAGCCTAAGGCCGCTACGCGTGGCCATACGGCAAGGACCCGCCTTGCGCCGGATCTCTGGTGCTTCTATCCACCAACGCGGGGCTAGGAGAGCTCCCCGCCCCGGCCCTCGCCCGCCCCATCGTCCTGCTGATCGGGGGCGGCACACACGGGCCTGGGCGCTTGTGAGCCGTGTGGCATCAGGGAATAGCTCCGGCATCCCAGCACCCTTGCGCACTGTGGGCCAAGCGGCGTTTTCTATCAACAAACTCCGATTCGAGCAGTCCTTGCACTATTCGGAAGACATCGACCGGATCTCGGAAACATACTGACCAGACCGCGATACATGGTCATAATGATTGCTACGATCGATATGCCGGAGGCATCATGATTACGGAGACCAGTGCGGAGCAATTCCGCCAGAACCTGGGCGAAATGCTCAACCAGGTCCAATATCGGCGCGACAGCGTGCTTATTAACAAAGACGGCAAACCTGTGGCGGCCTTGGTGGATGCTCAGCTTTTTGCGCGCATCCGTCGCATGCAGGAGCACTTCGATGCGCTAGGCAAAAGGCTAGAATCCGGCTTTGCCCTTGTGCCAGAAACGGAAGGGTTGGCGGAGATTGAGGCGGCCGTGACGCAAGAGCGGTCGTAAGCCCGCGGACAAGCAAAAAAGCTTGATCGCGCGTGGGTACCTTGCGCGTGATATTGGACACCAATGTACTGCTTTCTGGCATTAGCTATCCCGGCAGTATTCCGGGCAAGATCCTGGCCACATGGCGTCATGGGTCATTAGAGGTACTTCTCTCGGCCTATATCCTGGATGAGTTGCGCAGGATTCTGCCGAGGCTTGCGCATCGTCATGGGCTTAACCCTGCCGAGCAGCGTGATCTTGCGGACATTCTCGCCATTCAAGCCGAAGTCATTACGTCTGTTCTCGGGCATGAACCGGCCCTCCGTGGTCTCCATGACCCGCCTGGGATTTCCCTGCTTTGCGGACAAAGACATCGAAGAGCTCGCCCAGGACCTGAGCGGATACGACGGCTATCCCCGTTGAAAGCCCGCTCAACCGACCAGCGCATTCAACTCCCGAGCGGCCTTTGTCGGAAGCCAATGGGCCTCCTTGGCCACGTTGACCTGCAGCGCCACTCTTGAAACCTCCAGCACGCTTCTCTCCAACGAGTAGCCACCTTTGGCTTCCAGCCAGGTCAAGACTTCGGCAAGATGCCAGATCGATCCGCCACCCTCGTGGATGGGCGCAGGAAAGCTGCCGGGATGGGCGAGCATGAGTTTACGCATGTTCTGACGAGACACGCCCACGACTTCGGCGACATCGGTGAGGCCCACGAAATCCGGCGCCGCCTCGATCAGCCGCGCGGACGGAATGGCGCGCTTGACGTCCACCAGCGCACTACGCATGGCGGCCCAGGCATTGTCGGCCTCGCGCGTGAACTCCAGCGCCAGTCGGCCCGGCTGCCCAATACCGACCAGCGCATCATCGCAACCGGACTCGCCTAAACGTTCCACCAAGGCGTCCGGATCGTCGTGCTCGGCGAGCTGGTATTTCATGGTGAAAATATATTCCATACGTCATTCCTCGGAGATCGAGCCGGCTTCGCTCTGCCGCTTACGGGTCGTGCAGTTGTCCACGACCCGCCGCAGCGCCCGTGCGTGGTTACCGGGGTTCTTCGGCGTGCTCCACACGCTGGTAATACAGAACTCGCCGCAGCGGCATGCGTCATCGTTGTAAGGACAGTAGACCTCCCCCAGGCGTGACTGCCGCCAGCCTCGACGCGCCAGCCCTGCGCTTCCGCGTGCTTGAGCGCTTCCTCGACTTCCTTCTTCGGATGCGACGAACGAGCCACTCAACACCCCCAATATGGATTCAGAGAGCAAGGTTGTCAAGTGACACCCTTGTTCAAACCCATGTCCTCCGCGCCGGCTCTGACGATGTAACGCGTTACGCGTCGAAAGGGAACCGCAACGTGTGCAACTCATTCGTAGGTCAAGGACGACCCCATGACCGCCCCACCGGCTCACCACAGCGCAATCGACAAGCGGTATACGGTTCGCCCGTTCAACATCCGGATATCAAACGCTCTCGCGCGGCATGATACCCAACGTCCCGCCTGGGCACGCCTGCATATTCCTACAGGCCCCTTGCACACCCGTCCTCCCCGAGGATCGCGACACGCGGGCCAGACCCGCGGTAGGCTGGGCGCCTGCCCCGGACACAGACTCGCCTCTGCTACCCGACGAGATCATGCGCGAACCTCACGTCATTGCCCCTCGGCGCATTACCGCATACAAACCGACACTGCCGCGTCAAGCGATTGGAAACACCAG
>NZ_JBTRWP010000092.1:0-4423 GCF_054609335.1 Acidiferrobacter sp.
CGTCCCCTGCCGGCCCTCATCGTGCGTGACCATGGCGTCACCGCCTGGGGGCAGACGATCTCCGAGGCCTTGCGGCATTTCGAGGCGGTGGAGTTCCTCCTCACCCTGCTCGCGCGAGGGTTTTAGGCGGCTTCCATCTCGACCTATCGCTCAAGGCCCGGCCCCGAGGAGGCGGTGGCGATCCGTATTTCCGAGGGCCTCCCTTACATCCCTCGCGAAACCTGATCACCACACCCCTGGGGCCCTTAGTTACGGTGGCCACACTCACCACCGTGTATCCTTATACATCCCCACAAGCGCATTGACGCTAACTACTCAAGTTAAGAATTGGATGGGCTAGCGGTATCTGTCCGAACCTGTGGCAGACTCGTGTTTCATGGTTACTCGCCCAGCGCGCCCTCGCATACACAAACGGCTCGAACTCCTGAGCGTATTTCAAGATAAACAGCCTTCTCGCCCACGTATGTTGAACCTAAGATCAAGATTTACTCGTCATTTACCAAAACTGACCAGCTCTTTCCCTCATCAAGTCCTCGCGCCAGATGCTCGAAAAACTTGAATCTCGCGGGAAATCCGTCGTTATAACTAATCCCACCCATATGGAACCAGCTGTGATCTATCATTTCCATTCGACGCGATTCCCCGGTCAAAGGATCCTTCCTAGTTATAGATTCACTCGTGGCAAGTCGTAGCTCCCGCCAATCATAATGGCGATAAAGACAGCGATAGTTTCGCCCTCCCGTGTCCAGTTCTCGCGAAAAATCGTAAAGAAAGTTCAGGGGTAGGTCCGTGACAGCAGCAAAGTCGTACATACAGTAGCCGGCCCAGAGGCTCCAACCCTCATCACTGATCTTTACATCGCCAAAAAATGGCTTCCCGCCTAAACGTTCCTCGAGCGAGACGCGTTCGATAGGGATTAGATCATGATCCAGAAAGGCAAATAAACGCGGCTGAATTTCCTGAACAATATTATAAAACGCCCACGTTAAAGCCATGCCGTGAGAACGGTTAACGTGATGCGTTGGATTTTTTGGCAGCGCCAAGTACGAAACGCCGTTATCGGCACAAACACGTTTTATTTCCGCTCTCACAGCTATCCGCTGCGAATTGTCGCAGACTAGCGCAGTCGTATCTGCGAGGTTTTGTTTTATCATGCGCAACTGCCAAGCCAGCGCCCATGGCTGCTCGAATGCGATGATCAACGCAATATTTGTGCCCTTCAGGTGCCGCGTCTCGTCCAGAAACGATTGCAGGGCTGGAGGCCGTATTCTCCTATAAATCGCAAGCAGGGCATCGTTGCGCACCTGCTTGAACGCATGCTGTAAGGGTAAGGCCCGCAGCCATTCCTTTGCCGTGAAGTTTCTTAAACCGCGCATGAGCAACCTACCTCGATACCCGCCGCTTGCGGGCACGGCGGATCAGGTTGCCGATCTGCTTGGGGTTGCGCGCTAAATCTTGCATGCGTGGATTATGGTCGCGTTCCGATAATCAGTCCATATCGGATTTAGCTAATAACAGTCGTTTATGCGCGAATTCCGATAATGTGAAAAATAGAGCAGCCCCTTCGCGCCCAGCCCGCGCACGCGCTTTTGGGCATCAGGGCGGCCTAGGACGCCTCCCATGGATTGAGCGGTGGCGCGCCCGTCACTACTATCGGCAATGGGGCACAGATATCGCGCATGTGACGAGCGCGTGTCGACATCGGTTGAGCGCGTCCTCCTGTTCTGCCTGGACGAGGGGCCCGGAGGCCAGGCCGCGGGGTTTTCTCGACGCACCGCGTGCGTATGTGACAGCCATCGAACCTCAAAGTTGTGATTGGTTTCTCTCTTTTCGGTCGCGGCGACACCGCGTCGCAAAACCGGAAGTAGTGATTGACTGGGATTGGGTGCGTCTGTATCCTTAAACCGGAACATGTGGTTGCGGCGAGTGCCACTTCATTCCACCAGTAGGAGGCAGTATGCCCATAGCAACGCAATCGCAAACACAAGCCGAGTCCTACCTCGCCTCGCCGGAGTTCGAGCGGGCGATAACGAGCGACGACGGACAGGCGGCCCAGCAGCATCTCGATGCAGGCCGCCCGATTTACTACGGCGATGCGCGTTTCCCGGAAGGTCTCGTGAAGAAGTACCCAGATGGCCGCAAGCAATTGGTATCGGTGAGCACCGACGGCAAGGTGTTTGTTATTCGGGACCTCTGATGCCGCAACTCTGGATCGTCGCCGGCCCCAACGGCGCCGGCAAGAGCACCCTTGCAGATCGCTGGCTGTCGCCGCGCATCCCGGTCGTATCGCCCGACACCCTCGCCGCCGGAAGCAGTCTTAACCCCATTCAGGCAGGCAGGGCTGCCGTCGCGGAGCAAGAGCGCCTACTGGCCGCTGGCGACAGTTTCGCGATCGACACCACCCTATCCGGCAACCGCGAACTGGCGCTCATGAAACGCGCGGCCGACGCCGGCTACAAGGTCAATCTGATCTTCGTCTGCCTTGAGAGCCTGGCGCTGTGCCAGGCGCGCATTCTGGAGCGTACGGAGAGCGGCGGTCATGCCGTCCCACCCAAGGATGTCGCCCGTCGCTACGGTCGTAGCCTTGCAAATCTGCCCTCAGCTTGCGTGCTAGCCGAGCGGGTGTTCGTCCTGGACAACACCAGAGAAAAGCGCCGGCTGTTGCTCTCCGTCGAGCGGGACCGCGTCAAGCACTTGTCGGGCAATTTGCCGCAGTGGGCGAAAGAGGCGATCCCGCCTCGCTTCACCCGCTCCCGTGCTCACGATCTCGGCCGGTAATGCCCGCAAACATTCTTAACCTGCCGGCCTACGTGGTCACGGCATTACATGAGAACGAGCACGACTACCATATCCACGCGACCGTCAAGGCCATGCCGGCCTGTCCATATTGCGGGAGCAGCGACCTGAGCGGCTTTGGGCGGCGTGCGCAGATGGTACGTGACCTACCGTCCCGTGGGCGCCGCGTTGGCCTCTACATCGATACCCGCCGCTTCAAGTGTAACCCGTGCAGCATCAGCCAAGGCAAGACGGTGACGTTCTACGAGCCGCTCCCGGGCATCGATGAGCGCCGGGCCATGACCTCGCGCCTCACGGCCTGGATCGGTAAGCAGGCCACCAAGCGGACGTTCGCCAGCCTCGCCGCGGAAATCGGCGTTGACGAGAAGTCAGTACGCTCCGTCTTCCGGGACTACATTAACGAACTGAAGAAGACGGTCTGCTTCGAAGTACCGAAGTGGATGGGTATAGACGAAATCCACCTGATCCGGCCTCGGTGCGTCATTACCAACGTCGCTAACAACACCATCGTCGACATCCTCCACAACCGGAACAAGGAGACGGTGGTCCGGTATCTAGATCACCTGGAACGCAAAGATCAGATTCAGTACGTGGCGATGGACATGTGGGCGCCGTATCGCGACGCCTGTGCGGCTGTCATCCCGGACGCCAAGGTGATCGTCGATAAGTTTCACGTTGTCAAGATGGCGAACGAGGCGATGGAGGTGATCAGGAAGTCATTGCGCGAACGCCTGACACCTAAGCAGCGCCGCGGACTGATGCACGATCGCTGGGTGCTTCTCAAGCGCGAGCGCGACCTAACCGACGAGGGCAGCCAGCTGCTGTCGGGCTGGGTTAGAAACTACCCGGAGCTCGGCTTGGCGTACCGCCTCAAGGAAGACTTCTTTGGCATCTACGATGCGAGGTCGCCCGACGAGGCGCAGGGCCGCTTCCTTCAATGGAAGGATCAAATCACGCCAGAGATCGCACCGGCATTCCTCGACCTGGTGCGAGCCTGGGGCAACTGGGCTCCGTGGATTCTGGAGTATTTCAACCACCCGATTGCCCATGCCCACACCGAGTCACTGAACAAGCTGATCCGTGTAATGAACCGCATCGGCCGGGGCTACAGTTTCGAGGCGCTGCGCGTCAAGATTCTGTTCGCGGAGGGGGCGCACAAGCGCACCAACGGTCGGCCGAAGCTCGCTAGGAAGAAGGTCTCGGCACAGGCGCTCAAGGAGACATTGTATTGGAAGGGTCGCGAGGGCATGGAGGCAGTTGGGCTAGAAGGAGCGCACTTCTTCCACAAGCCGCGCGTCACGCCGAAGCCCCTTCCGAAGGCGTCATCAGCGGAGTTGCCAGAACCGCCGAAGAACTACGGCGTCGGTATTTCAACACTGACGCGCTTGTTGGAAAACGGCGAGCTGTGAGCCCGCTTCGATCACAGCTTCCGGATATCCGTTTTCCCGATGCATCGCGTGCGTGACAGCCGCTGAACCTAAGAATGGCGGTTGGCTGCCCCCACTCCTTCTATCCGGCTGTGCCAGGCCCGAACGTGGCGCTAAGGGGCCTGATCGTTGGGAATCCCTCGACGCGCGACATGCGCCGGGTATCGAAAGAATTTTGCGACATATTCGTCATATTTTTC
>NZ_JBTRWP010000093.1:0-4385 GCF_054609335.1 Acidiferrobacter sp.
CGGCAAGGCAAGACCGCCAATCGTTTTGGTACAATTTTGGTACACCGAGTACCGAAAGTCCTGTCCGTCTGAAGGAAGGGCTTGGACAACTAAAGTCGTAATATGAAGGGGTTACGCTCTAAGGCATTGATTCCTATGGGGCGTTTGTGTGTATGGGGTTCAGGTGGTCGGAGGTTCAAATCCTCTCGCCCCGACCAACATCCCCTCTATAATCAAGTAGTTCCAACACACTTTCCCGCAGCCTTCGGTTTCAACAAAACGAGTGCGGGACTTTTGCGGGACTCCACCCCGCAGACCCGATTGGCCGCCTCGATGAGCTGACTGAGTTCCGTCGCCGAATAGTGGTCGGTGATACGCGTCGATTTATGGCCGAGCAAGTCCTGGTTCACTTCCTTCGAGACACCACTCGTTCCGGTCCCGTCGTTGCCCTACCGGCCATCAGGGCCACGCACTGTTTTTACTGATACGCGTCGTTTTTGACCGTCCCGCCGATACTGCTACTGGGTCTAGGGCCGTCAGAGAAACGCCGCAACCAGAAACTTTGTCGCCCCACCTGTCCCATCGAGAGGCGCCATGAGGTTGGCAGTGGCTAGTCTACGCGTTCACGGAGACGAGGAGGCGTTGGGGGCTTGGCGTACACATCGAAGCTTTAACGGGCTGGGGCTACACCTTGCGACCAGTTTCCGTAAGCCATGCAGCAGAGGCATGCTTCCAGTCCCCGAACTACGTATTGGGACTGGATACGCGGAAACTTCATTGCCGCCAAAGGCTGCAATCGCTCGCATCCGACAAACCAAAGCCCCTCGATAGGCCAAGATTCGCACCTTGCGCGAATCCACTACCAGCGAATCCTCGAACTGACGGGCACCTTAAGCCGCTCCCCGGCTTTCAGTAAGCCCCGGTCGAGCGTGTAGACCCTCTTCGCTCCGTGGTTTGTGGCTATGGCAAGATGCAGCGCGTCTCCGGCACGAAGCCCCGTATCCGCTGGAACCAGAAACTGTGCGGCTGTGAGGAAATCCGCGACGCTCGGGGCGAGGAGAACAAACGACTGCACCAAGAGCTGCTCGAAGGTCTTGCGAATGGCCTCTGCCAGCACTTCGTCAATTCGCCCATGCGCACACGCCGCGACACAAGGCGTGCCAGCTCCACCCGGGTCCGTTAGGACGTGGCAAGTTCGTCTTCGCCGTCGCGAAGGAACGCCTCCACGGCGTCGCTCGACTCCTCAGGCATGACCAGGGGCCACGAAACTCGTGTCGAGATAGAGCACTCAATAGCCTTCGTCGCGCAAAACGCGCAGGATCTCCGCGCTTGAGGCCCGTGCTCGAGGAAGGCTTGCCCGAAAGGCCGCTAAAGACGGCAAGGGTTTGAGCGAGCCATGCGCCGACACCACACGCGCGACCGGCTTGCCGTGGCGCGTAATAACCACCTTCCCACCCGCCTCGACCATGTTCAAGATTTCGCTCAATCGCGCCTTGGCCTCGACCAGACTGATGGTCTCCATTAAGAAAGCCTCACTGACCAGAGTAATGGTCATTATAATACACAGCGGGCCATGCCAACAGAAGAGACTAGTCATTAGTTCCACCGTCCACAAAGCAGTGTTTCCGTATGTTTCAATCAACTCGCCTGAAAACAGAGTTCCGGATGCTGTCTACATCGGGGTGGTTTCGATCAGTTCGTAGGCCCGCTTTTGGGCGGCATTGGGAATAGTGAGAACCGGGAAGGTCGACCCCTCTCCGTTTGTATGCGGCACACGACAAGTATTACGCACCACGGTGGCCAGATCCGCGAGCAAGGTCTGGAAGCTGTGCCACTCCTGCCTTGATATAAAGACTCACGTCTCATGGTGAATGGTTAATAGTTTGCCAATGGCAATTACATTGTATAGTAGATGAGAACGCTTGTGTCATAAGCGGGTTACTGAACCTCCGTCTGGACCGCGCAGGCGATGCATGAGCCGCTGGATGCGCTTGCGGTTCACAAGCACGCCGTCGCGCTCGAGCCGGTCCCGCAGGCGCCGCGAGCCCAGGAAGGGGTGCTGGAGGTGGAGGGCATCGAGCCGCTTCATGAGCGCCAGATCGTCCTCGGAGACCACAGGTCTCCCCTGGTAATACACGCTCGAGCGGGGCACGCCAAGCCACGCGCATTGGCGTGCGATCGGCACCACCGGATTCTCGCGCTCGACCCGTTGGAGTCTCTCAGCCGTGGTCATTTGCCGAGCACTCGTACGAAAAAATCGTTCTGGACCGTAAGCTCTCCAATCTTGGCCAGCAAGGCCTCGCGATCGCTGGTGGGTGTCGTCCCCGTGGGCTTGCCGAAAATGCTCGCCGCCTGGTCGATCAACTGCCGGCGCCATTGGGTCACCTGGTTCGGGTGGACCTGGTGTTTGGCTGCGATCTCATGAACATCGTAGATGTATTGACCTGCCCGGCCTCAAGCGACGTGGATTAAGCTTACGGTCGGGAAAACCACCATCAGCTCAGAGCCACAATTGAGGGGGCAGGTCATGACGAAGTTTAGCAAGTACATAGGCTTGGATACACATAAGGACACGATAGCGGTGGCTATTGCCGAGGCCGGCCAGAGTAAGCCGCGCTACTACGGGGAGATCGCCAACACCCCGGAGGCGGTGGCCAAGCTCGTGAAGAAGTTGAGCCCGGCCGGTGAGGTGCTGTCGTTCTGCTACGAGGCCGGCCCCTGCGGCTACGGCATCCACCGGCAGTTGACCCATCTGGGTCACGACTGCGTGGTCGTCGCCCCCTCGCTCATCCCCGTAAAGCCCGGGGATCGGGTGAAGACCGATCGCCGGGATAGCGAATCGCTCGCCCGCTTGCATCGCGCCGGCGAGCTCACGGCAGTCTGGGTCCCAGGCCCCGAGCAAGAGGCGGTGCGCGACCTCACCCGCGCCCGGGAAGACACCAAGGCCCTCGAGCGGCAGGCCAAGCAGCGCCTATCGGCCTTTCTCCTGCGCCATGGTGGCTGCCCACTACGGCCTGAGTCCGGACAGGGCATTTCCCACGGCCTGCAAGGCCGGTTACGCGGTCGAGAGTTTTGGCCAAGACCTGAACTTGATGCTCGCGATTCCCGTCAGGCTGCGCGATACATGACAGGATGTTTTGGATGAGATTGCAGGGACGATATGAGGCCTGGAGAGCGGCCTCGATGAGAGAGCGATCACGTCGGGATCTCCGAGTTTGTCGGTGGAGCGTGATATACTGTTGCGCAGTTTTTAGGCTCCCTATACAGGATAAACCGTAAAGTGACGACAGACCGGCCGCAACCCTTTTTCGCAGGTCTCGACGAGGACATAAAGGTCATTCTTCTGGCCCAGGTCCGCAATCTGTGGACGCATGCGTCCACCGCCATTGAAGGGAACACGCTGACGCTCGGTGACACGGCTTTTGTCCTGGAAGAGGGTCTGACGATCGCCGGTAAGCCGCTGCGGGATCATCAGGAGGTCTACGGCCACGCTCGGGGTATCGAGGTCATTTATCGCCTACTGGAAGTCACTCAACTGCAGGACGCGGATATCTTTGCCTTGCATCGCGTTGTCCTTACCGAAGCCATTATGGATATCTATAAGCCGGTAGGGGCCTGGAAAAACGAAGCCAATTTCACGACACTGGTGGGGCCTGATGGTCGTCAGCATTGGCGCGAATTTCCGGAACCGGCGCACGTTCCGGCGCTGATGAGTCAGTGGCTCAATGCGTTCAATGTCTGGTATGGCCAACCTCTGACAACGGACACAGCGGCCAGCGCCTATGCCGATATGCATCTAGATTTCGTCACCATTCATCCCTTCTTTGACGGTAACGGGCGCATGGCCCGTCTACTCGCTAATCTGCCGGTCCTGCGCGCGGGCTTCCCACCCATTGTGGTGCCAGCCGAAGGTCGCCAGGAATACAAGAAGGCGATATCGGACTATCAACAGACCATTCCTGATCTTAAAAGCCTGTCTGATCTCAGGGCATTACCGCGAAACGCGGAACGGTCCCGTTTTCAAGATCTCTGCCGAAACTATTGGGAATCCACGATGGCGCTGGTCGCCGAGGCCCGGCAAGCGCAAGAGCGCAAGCGGGTGGTTGCCCGTCGAAACCCCGGCACCCCGAAGTTCCAGGGCTAAGCCCGCACGGCTAAAATCAATAAAAACATTCCTGACATTTTTTGGACGAGATCAATTTGGTGTGCAAGCGCTTCAAGATGCTAAACTGATACGACGGGAATGGAGTGGTTGGAAGAATGATGGGTCGGCAGAAATCTATCTATTACACACATCTTTTGAAGGCCAACACGGCATGATGCTATCTATTACACAGATCTTTTGAACGCCAGAGCGCCGTGATAGCACACTCGACGCTATGATGGTCTAATCCTTGCAGAGCTGT
>NZ_JBTRWP010000094.1:0-3999 GCF_054609335.1 Acidiferrobacter sp.
CCTCAACGCTCACCAAAATGAATCCGTTTCTGCTCAATAAAGCGGACCCAGAGAGTGCGCATGAGTGTGTGCGGTGGGCGCGATATTGCGGGTGTTGGGTGGGTGTGGTAACGGGTATTCTTGTGTGAAGACGCAGAGATATTCACGGCGTGGTCCGCTCGCTCGTCAGGCACTGCCATAAATAGGCCGTGTTCGGGGTACGCGGTGTGGCAGTGGTGCGGGAGGCCCGCAGTACGAGAACTAGGGGGCGGGAACGGATCCGCGTCGAGAGGATTTGGGGGCTCGGTCGGCAGAAACCGATGCGGGGCGTTCAGGAGTGCGCAGGGAGGGGCCATCGATGCGGATGGTAATGCAGCGATGCTGGAGGCGGTCGAGCAAGGCGTCGACGAGCGCTTTATTGGCGAACAACTCGTACCAGTCAGACGGCTCTAAATTCGTTGTGATGATAGTCGATACGCGGCCATAACGCTGGTCCATCAGCCGGAAGAAGGCGTTCGACTGTTCGGGTTTCAGGGTCAGGTAGCCCAGTTCGTCAATCAGCATGGGCTGAGAGCGGGCCAGTTGCGCGAGGAGCTTCGGAGTCGAACGATCAGCGAGCGAGGCGTAGAGTTCGTCGAGCAGCACCTGGGCATTGTAGAAGCGGCCCGCGTGCCCGTTGAGGCAGGCCTCGCGCAACAGAGCGATGGCAATGCCGGTCTTGCCCGTACCGGGTGGTCCGATAAGCAGGATATTCTCGTTACGGTGCAGGAAGTCGAGCCCGGCCAGGGCGCGGATCTGACTCCGATCCACACCGGGTTGACGATCAAAAGGGAACGAGTCGAGAGTCCAGCGCCACGGCAGTTTCGCCTGCGTGAGGCGGTAAGCTAAGCGCTTTTCTCGGCGGTGGGCTTCTTCCTCGGCCAGCAATCGCCAGAGAACTTCTGCAGGGGGCGAGCCTTCGTGCTCGGCACGATCCAGTTCCGCATTCAGGGCCGCATCCATGCCGCGAAGACGGAGTTCGGCGAGCCGTTCGTGGATCTGATCACGCATCGTCGTAGGAATCGCCGTTCAGGGCAAAAAACTCGCCAGCCACTTGTTGCAAGATGAGTTTCTCCAGTCGCCCCAGGTCATACAGACCGAAGTGGGCGGCCTGCCGCACGGCGGCCAAGAAGGGCTCTCGGGGGTAAGTGCGCTGGAGCGTCAGCAGCCGTTGCAAGGCGCGCACCCCGCGGCCGCGGCCGCGTTGCTTGAGGGCGCGCGCATAGGCTCCCAGTTCCGGATTGTCGCGCCAGAGTGGTCCTTCTATGTCCGGCATGCGGCTTACGCGAATAGGGATGGGATGATGCGTCGGATCCGTGCTGCGGGCCTGGCGTTGACCGATGAGTCGGGAATGGATCGCTACCGCTGTGCCCCGATGGTGGATGTGGACCTGGGCGGGATATTTGTAGAGGGTGACGGTCTGGCCCACGAGACGCTCGGGGACCGAGTAGCGGTTCGATTCGAGCGAGACATACCCGCTCAGGTCCACCACCCGATCGCAGACCTCATAGATCGGTGGCAGCGCGATGGGCAGGGGTTGCAAGGTTGGCTTCTCGATCACATAGGCGGCCTCGGGCGACATCCCCAGAACCCGCTTCGGGTTGGCATTGGCCACCTCTCGGCACCAGGCGAGCGCTTGGCGGTTCAGGTCGTCGAAATCGGTGAAGCGGCGGCCAGGCAGGAAGTTGGTCTCAATAAAAAAGAACGTTCTCTCGATCCGCCCCTTCCGATCCGGATGCCCGACCCGGTGCGCGCGGAAGGCAAACCCCAGTGTGCGCGCAAAAGCGGCCATCTCGGGGGCCATGATGGCGTCTGCACCAGCGCCGGAGGCGAGCATCACGCTCGTGTTGTCGATCAGGCAGATCGGGCAAACCCCCTCCATGAAACGCGCGGCGTCAAGCAGGAACTGCTTGGCTTCGAAGCGGCTATAGCGGGGGTAATATTGAACGAACAGACGGCGCGAGTAGGCCAATACGAGCCCTGCGCACTGGGCGGTTACGGTCTTGTCACCCAGGGTCACGCGGTGAGGCGAGGTGTCATGTTGCATTTCCTCGCCCGGGCCGAAGGTGTATTCCCCCGCGCGCACGGGCGGCGTGCGTAGCCCCGCTTCCCGGACCCAACGCGTCAACGTGCTATAAGAGATCGTGAGATCGTACTCAGCGGCAAGTAGTTGCTGAACGCGCACCACGTTGCCTTGGGCGCGCGCGAAGGCGGATTGCAAATAGGTGCGGGTCACACCGAGCTTCTGCCGTTCCTTCTCCCCCTCTGCCAGCGGGGCGCGCAGTATCCGGCGAACGGTATTGCGCGATAGCTTCAGCAGCCGACTGATTTCGCGTCGGCTCTGGCCTTGGGCTTGCAGGGTGCGGACGGCATCACGGATCTGGCTGGGGGTCATGGGTCGAGACTCCTGGCTAGGTCGGCCTGCAGGGTATTGAGGGCGATGCGCAGGCCTCTCAGAGCCTTCTGTAAGGGCTCGGGGAACACGGGCGGGTCTCCTATTGACCAGCACGGGCGCAGTCGCTTGATCAAAGCGAGCAGTTGCCGGACATCGGCTAGGCACTGCCCTTCCGGGCCTTCGCGCACACCCGCATCGGCACGCTGCTCGTCGCGAGCGTGCAGGCTTTGAATGAAGAGGCGCGGGTGAGACACCATGTGCTCACGGGCGGCCCGCGGGGCCGTCCGATAATGTTGGAACCAAGTCTGAAGGTCCCGGCTGGACAAGAGGGTCGAATCGAGCGCGCTCAACAATTGAGTCGCATGGTCGGTGTTGGCGCGCGCCAACGGCGCCAACACCCGCGTAGCCGCCCAGGTGGATACCGTACCCTTGCGTACCGCATCCAGCAGTCCGTCGGGCAGACCGCAGACGAGCGCCAGCCGTCGGCTGACCCAACTCACATCGCGACCACTGCGGCGCGCCACCTCGCGCTCGCTCAGACCCTGGCCGTGCACGAGTTCTCGCAGCAGCAACGCTTCTTCGAGGGCCGCTAACGGTCGACCGTGAACACGCGCGAGCACGGTCAGCAAGGCTTGGGCGAGATCGCACGCCCAGGATTCCACACACGCGGTGTCACGCCCGAGTCGGCGCAGGGCCAGGATGCGCCGGTAACCGTCGATGAGGATCAGGCGGTCGCCGCTCTCGTCGCGCACCACGATGCATGGCAGGAGTTGGCCGCTCTGCTCAATCGATCGGGCCAGCACCTCAACCGCCCGCGGTTCCTGCAGTCGGGCGTCGAGAAACCGCAGGTCAAGGCGGTGGAGATCGACTTCCAGTACGGGGGCGACGGTATCCATGACGAAAACGGTACCCGCCTAGCCCGCGAATGCCTATCACGTCCTCTCTTTGCAAGATCGCGATGAAGACGACCAAAAATCTCTAACCCCTTGACAATACGGTCAATTCCACCGTGCACGCGTCACTCTTTGCAAGATCGTTGCCTGGGGCAGGAGAAAGCCGGTAACGACCGGAAACAACAGGGATATTGGCCGTTGACACGTCCATCTTTGCAAGACGGCGACTCTGGTCGCGCCGGGCCTGTTTATCGCGATTATCGCGGGTATAGGCGTCATGGGTCTTTCGGTAAGTCCGCCAATAGTCCGGATGGCGGTCCCGCCAAGCCTCTTGGGCGCGGGCCTGGTTCTCATGGTAATCGGGGTCGGTGCGACGCTTGGCACTTTGCCAGCGCTTGCGCCGTACGCACTGACAGGCCGGTGCCGAACAATAGCGTTGGGCGCGGACTTGTGGACGCACCCGAAAGGACCGCCTGCAGGCGGCGCATCGTGCCGTGGGCATCGTGGCTTTCCCCCTATCGCCAGGAATTCTGGCAGAGAGGATGCCGGGAACCGGGGGCGGGTCAATGCACGACGAGCAGGAATGCCGTAGGACCTGAAGGATATCCGGGATGACTAGCGCATGCCGTCAACGGCCGTGGGCGGGTCCGTTTGCGTGAGCAGGGGTGGGTTCATTCGCGTAAGCGTCAAGGG
>NZ_JBTRWP010000095.1:0-3828 GCF_054609335.1 Acidiferrobacter sp.
CTCGATGTACCAGTAGGTGAGGCCAACTTCGGTGTGGCCGACATACGTCGCAAGCTTCGGCAGCTCGCGCGTGACATCCGCCCCGGCGCGGTACCATGCCACCAGCCGGCCGGTGACGAACGAGTGGACCTAATTCCGCCGGCGGAATTATCGCCATAATTCCGGCGCCCAGATTATTCCGGCAATGGGTGAGCAATGTGTCTATATCCCGGAGAATCGCGTGATCGGGGGCGCATGATGACGGAATAATCAGAGGGAGTTCAGGAACGCCAAAACACGGCCGATAAGGGGGTAGTGAAGGGATCACCACAAAATGGCGGATACCGTAAGGTCGGGAATTTACGGCGAGTAGGCCGAGTTGATTCCGGTCTTGATGTTGCAATCGCTCGCGCATTCGGCTCTCGTCTCCAATTGGGGATTTTCCCCAAACGTGAGGAGACGGATGATGAAGATCCATCGTAAGAGCGCTGTAACGACATCCATTAAACCGGTGTGTGTTGGGCCAATCGCCGCTCACAGAGAGAAATTTGCGGAATTCCTCGCCAGCGAGGGCTATGTTGCGTCCACGATCAAACTCAAGTGTGTGCGGATAGGGGATCTCAGCTTCTGGTTGAGCCAACACCGATTGCCGCTCGTCAAACTGGACGAGGCGCGGCTTGCCCAGTTTGACGCTGGCCATCGCCGGTCAACGCGACGCGGCGATGCCACTACTGACCATCAACTGCTGGCATTTTTACGCGGTCTCGGGGTGATCCCCGCGTTACCGCAAACACAAGGCCAGACCGCTTGCGATCGGCTCACGCGCGATTATGAGGTATTCCTGAGCGCCGAGCGCGGTTTGGCGCGCGCGACGGTGATAGGCTATCTCCCCATCGTGCGGCGGTTTTTGACCGAGCACTTCGAGGGCCAGGCCTTGCGCCTTCAGGATTTGCAGCCACGGGATCTGCATCGCTTCATTCTTCGTCAAGCCCGGCGCGTCAGCCGTACGCATGCCGGAACGACCGTCACCGCGCTCCGCTCTTTCCTGCGCTTTCTGCGCCAGCGCGGCGCGATCAAAACGGATCTGGCCGGCGCCCTCTTCGGGGTGGCTCGTTGGCGGTTGTCGCACCTCCCCAAGTCGCTCCCGCGTGAGCAGGTCGAGCAACTGCTTCGGTGCTGCGATCGCGGCACGCCCACCGGTCAGCGGGATTATGCGATCTTGATGCTCTTGGCGCGACTCGGGTTGCGCGGCGGAGAAGTGCTCGCCATGACATTAGACGACCTGGATTGGGAGCGAGGCGAGGTTGTGGTGCGCGGTAAAGGTCAGCGATGGGAACGACTCCCGTTGCCGAAAGACGTCGGTGAGGCCCTGGTCTGCTATCTGCGCCACGTACGCCCAGCGTGTTCGACGCGCACGGTCTTTATCCGCATGAAGGCTCCGCGGCATGGTCTCCGCTTAAGCGCCATTTGCTGTGTGGTGCGTCGCGCCCTCAAGCGCGCCGGATTGAACCCCGACTTCAAAGGGGCCCATTTGTTGAGACATTCTCTGGCCACCCACATGCTGCGCCGGGGCGCCTCTCTGGGCGAGATCGGTCAACTGTTGCGTCACCGGCAGCCCACGACGACGCAGATCTATGCCAAGGTCGATATCGAGGCGCTGCGCGATATTGCGCTGCCGTGGATGGGAGGTGCGTCATGAGCGCCTTACAAACCGCGTTCGATGAGTATCTCGCCGTGCGTCGCGCCTTGGGGTACAAGCTGCGCCTCGAAGGACGACTGTTGCAGCGATTTGTCGACTTCGCCGAACACTCAGGCGCCGATTATATCACCACCGAGCTGGCCTTGAGCTGGGCCACCCAACCGGCCCAGGCGCAACCGTCCCAGTGGGCCAACCGCTTGGGGATGGTGCGTCGTTTCGCACGCTACTGCCTGCCCCGTGATCCGCGCACCGTGGTGCCGTTGCCGGATTTACTTCCCCACCGGTACCGGCGGGTGGCACCCGATATTGCCAGTGACGAGGAGATCCGCCAACTGCTCAAGGCGGCACGGCAGTTGCCCTCCGCGATCGGCTTGCGCCCGCACATCTTTGCTACGCTCTTTGGACTGTACGTCGCCACCGGCCTGCGGGCTACCGAGGCCTTACATCTGGATCGGGACGACGTGGACCTCGTCTGCGGCGTGCTGACGATTCGGGATTCGAAGTTTGGTAAAGCCCGATATGTCCCCTTGCATCCTTCCACGCAACGCGCTTTGCAACGCTACGCCAGACTTCGGGATCGTTTGTGTCGCTCCCCCGATAGTCCCCGCTTCTTCCTCTCTGACCGCGGCCACGGCGTGACATACGACATGCTGCGGTGGACATTCGTCAAAGTGTCTCACCAGAGCGGCCTGCGTGGTCCCGGGGACTCGCACGGACCGCGTCTGCACGGGTTTCGTCACCGGCTCGCCATCCATACCCTTCTCAGGTGGTATCGACACGGGGTCGATGTCGAGCGCCATCTGCCGGCGCTTTCCACGTATTTGGGGCATGCCCATATTACCGACACGCAGTGGTATTTGACGGCGACGCCGCAGTTGTTGCGCTACGCGCTCAACCGGGTGGAACGATCCGAGCGGAGGGCCCGTCTATGAACGCTGCTAGCCCCTTTCCCGCGCTGTTAGAGTCCTTCTTCCTGGATCGGCTGATGCGCCAGCGACAGGCCAGTCCCCATACCATTGCGAGCTATCGCGACACCTTTCGCCTGCTGCTGCAGTTTGCCCAAAAGCATTTGCGCAAAGCGCCCTCGCAGTTGACCTTGCCGGATCTGGATACGCCGTTTCTTGGCGCGTTCCTCGATCACCTCGAGCAAAAACGCGACAACAGCGCCCGCAGTCGCAACGTGCGCCTCGCCGCCATCCATTCCTTCTTCCGCTATGTCGCCTTGCATGCACCCGAGTACAACGCCGTGGCGGCGCGTGTGCTCGCGATGCCCAGTAAACGCTACATCCGTCGACCGATCTGTTTCCTGACACCGGTCGAAATCGATGCTCTGCTCGCTGCACCTGACCTTGCCACCTGGAGCGGACGGCGGGATCGCGCCCTGTTGCTGCTCGCCGTTCAGACGGGACTGCGAGCGACTGAACTCACCGGCTTACGCTGCGAGAACATCGTCTTCGGCGCCGGTGCGCACGTACAGTGCCTGGGTAAAGGGCGCAAGACACGGTGCACTCCGCTACGCCAGGAGGCCGTCACGGTCCTACGGAGCTGGCTACGGGAACGTCAGGCGCAACCCTCCGATCCGGTCTTCCCCACCACGCGGGGGCAGGCCTTGGGTCATGACGGCCTGGAATACCTGCTGAACAAACATCTGGCGGTCGCCCGCCGTCACTGCCCCTCATTGACCCAAAAGCGCATAACGCCTCATTCCTTGCGTCATTCGCTCGCGATGAATCTTCTTCACCACGGCGTGGGCACGTCCGTCATCGCGTTGTGGCTGGGCCACGAGTCGATAGAAACCACCGCGATCTACTTGCAGGCCGATATGCAGCTGAAAGAAGAGGCGTTGGCGAAGGCCACCGCCACTCCAAAGGCTCGCGCCTCTCGCTATAGGCCCTGCGATCGCGTCTTGGCCTTCCTGAACTCCCTCTGATTATTCCGTCATCATGCGCCCCCGATCACGCGATTCTCCGGGATATAGACACATTGCTCACCCATTGCCGGAATAATCTGGGTGCCGGAATTATGGCGAAAGTCCTGCAGCCGCGGCCCGCGGCCAGCGCGGGGCGAACCGTTTGCAGGGCGCAGGCCGACGGCGCGGGAGAGTCTGACGAACATCCGCCGGACGCTGGAGCCGGCGAGGCGCCGCCCCC
>NZ_JBTRWP010000096.1:0-3548 GCF_054609335.1 Acidiferrobacter sp.
CCGCAGGATGTGTGTGCGGGCTCTCTGGAGCATGCCCATGAACCGTGTCATTCAGTAAGAAGCTCACCCGCTTGAGCGGGTTGAGAGTGTCACGCCCATCGAACCATACTGCGTACGGGCTCGTTCCGTCGGCACGGAGGAGTTCGAGAACCTGAAAGGCCATGGACTTAATGGTAACCTATAGGTTACTTATAAGCAAGGTGCTTCGCGCACCCAGGCGGGGTCGTTGATCGCTGGGGTGATGGAGGGCATGCAGTCCTCAGGATCGGCGTTTCGGTTTCGGTTCCCCGAATAACTCCGTGACGGAGCAGTGCAGCGCCCGGGCAATCTGTCCTTGACGCTCACGCAGACGAACCCACCCCTGCTCATGAGAATGGACCCCCAAGAGTTTCTCTCCTGAGATCCTGGTGCACATAAGTCCGTACACTGCCCTGGTGATTTGGGATCCACGGTGATCGCTGGCCGAATCCTAAGCACCGCGCATTGACCTCTCGCCGGTTCGCGGCATCCTTTCGGTTGGGGTTCCGGGGCAAGGGAGGGGACCGCGATGTCCACCATGCAGCGATGCGCCGCCTGTAGGCGGTCCTTTCGGGGGCGCGCGCAAGTCCGCGGCCAACGCTATTGTGCGGCGCGCGCCTGCCAGCGCGTGCGTCGTAAGCGCTGGCACAGAACCAAGCGCCGCACCGACCCCGACTACCACGAGAACCAGGCGCGCGCCCAGGCAGCGTGGCGCGATCGCCACCCCGACTACTGGCGGGTCTATCGGGCCACCCATGCGCACTACACAGAGGCCAATCGCGCCCAACAGGCCCGCCGGGACGCCGCTCGCCATCTTGCAAAGAGTGACGCGTGGACCGTGGAATTGACTGTGCTATCACGGACTTAAAGCACCTTGAGTCCCCGGGCGGGCGATCTTGCAAAGAGAGGACGTGATAGGTGCGCGGGCGTCCGGCTGTTACCGTTTGCGCATGACCACGCCTGACTTCTGCGACTGCGAACTCGACCTGCACCGCCTGGATCTGCGCTATGCCGATCTGCGGCTGGCCGACCCCCGGGCCCTGGAACGGCTGCGGCAATCGCTGGAGCGCTACGGCCAGCGCGAGCCTTGCCTGGCCGTGGCCTGCGCCGGGAGCCCGCAGCTCGTCTTGCTCGACGGCTATCGGCGCGTGGCCGCCTTGCGACGCCTGGGCCGGGATACGGTCTGCGTCGAGGCGCGCGCAGTCGATTTGACCGTAGGCTTGATCCTCGCGCTCACCCGCACCCAGGGACAGGCATGGGCTGCAATCGAGGAGGCCTAGTGGTTGCGGGAACCCTCTCGCTGTGGTCCGCCAAGCGCGTGCTCATTCCGTTGGCGCGCGCCAACGCCGATCACGCCGAACGCCTCCTTTACGCCCTGCGCGCACCCGCTGGCGACGCGCACTCTGCGCGCGTGGTTTGCCCGCTATCGCCAGGCCCGCGTCCACGAACGCGAGCGACTCGTCGACTATCCCCGGCTCTTTGAGGCCGCGCTCGCATCGCGTGCGCAGGAACGCATCGAGACGTTGCTGCGCGACGGCCCCGAGGGCGCCTGCCTGCACGACATGCAGGTGCTGGAGGCGATCCTGGCGCGCTTGGGCAAACGCCTCGCGACATCCTCGGGCGGAACCGCGTGACCCCCACTGGCGACGCGCTCATGGATGCGTGCTTGGCAGAGCGCAAGACTCTCCACACACACAAAAATCAGGTTCACCTTGAATCCGGCCTCGCGGGCCCTCCTCATGACCGCCAGCTCCCTTTTCCCGGAGCACGTCGTATCGATGGCAAAGCTCTGACCGGAGATCAGTAGATTCTCCTGTGCCCGAATTGCAGCTTTGGCGGATTGCATCGCGCTCAAGCCTTGTGTCGCTGCGATACTGTCGGGTGATATGACCGGTATGCGTGTCGCGAACCATCGATCGGCAAGAGTGGTCTTCCCGGCACCGTTCGGGCCAGCAATGATCCATAGCTGTGGCATCAGAGGTCTTGGATGACCGAGATTTCGCCCTTGTGGTTCACAGACACCAGCTGCCTCCGTCCGTCGGGGTATTTCTTGATCAGCCCTGCGGGATAGCGGGCATCGCCGTAATAGATTGGGCGACCGGCGTCCAAGTGTTGTCGGGCGGCCCGCCCATCATCCTGCGTGAGCGACCGCTCAAACTCCGGAGACGACAAAAAGGCTTCGCTTGCCCTGCGGTCCACTACCGTAGCCATAGACTGCTCCTCATCCAACAGTTGGGTCTCTTGGTGCCCATTTTAACGTGCGTGCCCCGACTTTTCCTGTGGCACTTTAGAGATCCAGATCCTTCAGAAGCGCCGCGGCGAATCGGGACCGTTTCCCCTTGCCCTGTTCCAATTCCAGGATGGCCTTGCGGGTCCGGGCGTTCGGCACCTTCACGGAGAAGGGGAGGGCCTTGTCCGCTGCCACGCGGGTGAGCAGCAGACGAATCGCGTCTGAGACCGATAGCCCCATCGCCGCCAGTGCCTCCATGGCCTCGTCTTTGATGGCGGCATCAATCCGGGCGCGGACAACACTATCGATCGGCATAGTCAGGTTCCCTACGGTGAATAATTCGCTACGTTGTAGCTACAAATACGGGTGGTGTCTACCGTCGATTGAAAGGTGCGCGTGAAAGGTGCGCGCGGAAAGCGCCGATGAGTATCGACAGCCCATCCTGTACCCACACCACGCGGTGTGCCTCGGAGACCATGTGGGGGATTACGTGCCGTTTTACTTTTGCCCGCGCTCCATCATGCCTTACATTATCCATTGCGCGAATCATCCGGAACTGCACTACCGGGGTGGCCAAGGGCCGATCGTGCATTTGGAGGCGGATTTGCGGGCGACGGTGGCGTGGGGGGAAGCCCAAGGCCAGCGCTGGGCTTTCAGTCTGTCGAACGCGGGCGCGAGCTATACGGAATTGCGGAATCAGTGGGCCCAGTTGGCCGAGATCCGCTGGGCTGCGGTGGCCGCGACCGATTTCCGGGATTCTGCGGTGAAGGAAGGTAAGCAGGCCGAGTTCCTGATGCGGGAATTCTTTCCCTGGTCGCTGGTGCGGCGGATCGGGGTCCGGTCCGCTGCCCTACAACGCCAGGTATTGGATATACTGTCCGAGGGGTCTCACCAAGTGCCGGTGGAGATGCGCCATTTCTGAGTACGGAAGATTCGATGATCCGCTACATGCAGGGCGATATCCTGAAGGCCGATACCGAGGCACTCGTGAACACGGTCAACTGTGTCGGGGTCATGGGGCGGGGCATCGCGCTGCAGTTCAAGCAGGCGTTTCCGGCCAACTTCCAGGCCTATGCGCGCGCCTGCCAGCAAGGGGTGGTCCAACTAGGCCAGATGTTCGTGTTTGAGGTCGACGCGCTGACAGGCCCCCGGTACCTCATCAACTTCCCGACCAAGCGCCACTGGCGCGGCAAGAGCCGGATGGAAGACATCGAGGCCGGACTCACCGCGCTCGTGGCCGAGATCCGCGCGCGTCACATCCGATCGATTGCGATTCCGCCCCTAGGCAGTGGTCTCGGCG
>NZ_JBTRWP010000097.1:0-3535 GCF_054609335.1 Acidiferrobacter sp.
TCGACAGTCGCGGGGGCGCGGGCCCGAGCCGGGGGAGACCCGCGGCTTGCGTCGGATGAGGGCCGGCGGCAAATGGCGTTAAGCTCGCACGCCTAGACTCATCACGGAGGATGTCATGCCCGGAACAGCGGCCCCGACCCGGCAGGACACACACAATCCGATCATCGCCATCAATATGGCGCGGATCGCGAACCGTCCGGAAAGCTACGAGGCGATGCACAAAGTCGGGTCCAAGGTGTGCATCACGACCGCGACCCACCCAGGTTTCCTCGGCTTCGACCAACTCCTGCAGGTGGGCATACACCCGATGGCAGGACGCTACGGCGGCGGCGCCCTCGATATGCGCGAGACCCTCAATCCCATCGGCATGTTTCAATACACGGTGTGGAAAGACGCGCGATCACACGAGGAGATGCACTATCTCCAGTTCGATACCATCTACGAACTCTGTTCTCATTGTCTCGCGATGGTGGTGGAAGGCCCCTGGGAACCGCTTTACGAGATCACGGCCTCGGACCTGCCGCCCTCGATCGGGCTCACCGACGTGCCAAGCCTCATGATGGGGCGCGCGGCCGCCCAAAAACCCGTGCCCAAGCTTGCATTGCCCAATCGCACGATAGCACTCGGTGATCATAGCGTGATGCACGGCCACGAGGGCGCTTTCGAGCAAGGCGTGCGCGACACCATGGCGTGGCTCATGGCCCATGCCCCAGGCATGCTCGGGTGGATGCTCCTAAAACAGATCGGGGTGTCGGCGATCGGATCGTTTCAGCTCGATCCTGAAGGCATGACCAAGGCCACGCTCGGGGCCAACCCCCCGAAATACGCCACCAACTACGGCGACAAGCCCCTGGATCACCCACCGATCCCGGCGGCCACGCCCGTCCAGTACTTCGTGCATATGGAGTGGGAGGCCGCGGAGCTCGCCCACCAAGGTCTGGGTAAGGTCCTTGTCAATGTCGAGGCGCGCCACATCCACAACCAGGGCGTGCTCGCCCACATCAACCGTGGTCCCTACTACATGCTGTTTGCCTCCATGATGGAGGAAGGCACGTGGCGGGAGCATCTCGCCCACTAGGAGATCCAACATGACATCGAACAAGCCCCATGTGCTCGTGCTCGGCGGCAACTTCGCGGGCCTCGCAAGCGCCCAGAAGATCCGCGAGTATGCAGGCGAGGCGGTGGACATCACCGTGATCGACCGTAACCCCTACCTCCTCTTCATACCCAACATCCCAGCCGAGGTCTTCGAGGGCCGCGATCCGGCGGCGACGCTCAGGATGGACACCTCACGGGCATGGGCCGAGGCGCAAGCGACCTTCATCCAGGGCGAGGTGCGGGCTATCAATCCCGACACCCGGACCGTCGACTTCACGCCCAAGGAACGCGAGGGCGCGCCGTCCGAGACAATCGTCTACGACTACCTCGTCGTCGCCTTCGGTTGTCGACTCGCCTATGACAAGATCCCAGGCTTCGCGCAACACGCGCACGCGGCCTCCGACACCTTTTACGGCAACAAACTGCGCAGGGCGCTCTTCGGGGGCCAATACAAAGGTGGCCCGATCGCGATCGGCTCGGCCCGCTTTCATCAGGGCACCGCAGTCCGGGATCTGGTGCCCATGGCGGATGCCGCCTGCGAGGGCCCACCGATCGAGATCATGATGTCCATGGCCACCTGGCTCAAAAACCACGGCCTCGGGGGTCCCGACAAGATCACTGTCTTCACGCCCGGCAAGATGATCGCCGAGGACGCCGGCGAACAGGTCGTGAACACGCTTCTTGGTATCGCAAGCCAGATGGGCTTCCACTACCGCAATAACGTGGGAGACATCGCCGAGGTGACGCGCGACGGCGTGCGATTCACGCAGGGCGACGCCTTGGATGCCGAGCTCAAGATCCTGCTTCCAGACTGGGTGCCGCACCCGTTCATGAAGGGACTGCCAATATGTGACGAAGAAGGCTTCGTGATCACCGACATGCTCATGCGCAACCCCAAGTACCCCGAGATCCTGGCCTGCGGGGACGCCGCCGCTGTCACCGTGCCCAAACTCGGCGCCATAGGACACCAGCAGAGCGAGATCGTGGGCAAACAGATCGCTCGCGACCTCGGACGCATAGGCGAGGCGGCCGCCGCCGAGCCCTTGAAGCCTGTCGTGTACTGCATCGGGGACATGGGCGACCAACAGGCCTTCTATATCCGGTCCAACTCCTGGTTCGGCGGCGACACGCAGATCTTGAAGATGGGACGGATGCCGTATCTGTTGAAGATGCAGTACAAGGATCTCTTTTTCCGGACCCAGGGGAAGGTCCCGCCCTGGGGCCTGGATGCGGCGCAATTCCTCGCCGAACGTCTATTCGCGGCTTGAGTCGTGAGCGGACCCCTACCCGAGACCGACCCGCAAGACGCGACCCGGATTCCGGCCGGAGCAAGCGAGCTTAACGCGCGTCAGTGGCAGGCTCTGGCGCGCATGGCGGAGCGTTATGCGACCCTCGAGGAGGCCTCGGACGGCCCCCTGGGGGCCATCGCGAGTGAGACCGTGCGCAAGGCCTCGGGCCTCTGGCGCGACCACGATCTTGCGAGACTCGCTCGCGAAATCCTGGAAGCGGCCGAGGCGCTCCGCGACGCCGGGGTCTTCGCAGCAATCCGCGACGGTGCGCGCCCCGCAAAAGCGGCCTTGGGGCGCGCCGTCGATGCCGAAACCCTGAAGGGGATGGGTGCCGAGATCCTGGCGCTGCGCGATGGATGGCGCACGGTGCAGCGACTCATCGCGCGCCTGGAGGCGATCGAGAAATGGATCGAAGGCCCTGCGGCAGGGGTACTCACAGAGACGTGGGTGCGATGGCTCGACGCGACACGGGATACCGACGTGACAGGACTCGGGCACGAGCTCCTGCGGATCCTGGAGGGCCTCTCCCATACTGGCGCGCTCGCGCGGCTTGCCGATGACCTGCCCTACTTGGTAGACACCGTGGCGCAGCTTGCGCGCATGGCGCCCGCCTTGCTCGAGGCGGCGGGACCGGTGCTCGCCCAGACGCGCGCCGACCTCGCCTTCGCTCACGCCCTCGCAGACAAGGGCCGGGGTCTGGCCGATGTCTGGAAAGGCCCCACGGGAGAGGCCCTTTCCCGCGCCGCCACCGAGTTCAGTCTCTGGGCGACCGAGCACGATATCGCGGGCCTTGCCCAGGATATGACCGCGCTTCTCGCCGCCTTTCGCGACGCCGGACTCTTCCCCGCCGCACGCGAGGCAGGCCTTGCGCTTGCGGGCCTTGCCTCGACGTGGCAAGGCGTCCAAGCGGCGGCCCGCGCCGATGGGCAAAACGATTCACCAGGGGGTGCCAAGGGACTCTATCGCCTTCTCATGGATCCCCGCGTACAAGACGGGCTTCGCCAGGGCGCGCTGCTGCTGTGGGGCGTGACACTCTCAACCCGCTCAAGCGGGTGAACTTCTTACCGAATAGTACGGTTCATGGGCATGCTCCAGAGAGCCCGCACACACATCCTGCGGTGCTTGATTCCGTGCTTCGGAAAGACAAC
>NZ_JBTRWP010000098.1:0-3428 GCF_054609335.1 Acidiferrobacter sp.
GCCCGGATTCGCGGTCAACAAGATAGTGAGCCGGCCCTGGCGCAGGCCGAGGTCGCGCGTCTCCAGGCGCTGACCACCGCGCGGGTCGCTGCCCTCACGCGCGCACTCGCGGCCTGGAGGCTTGTACGCGCGGACGTCCCGAGACGGTTTGCGATTCGATTGCTTCGGGTCGCTCAGGGTCAGCCTGATGAGCCGTGATAAGGAAGTCAGTCCTCGTGAGAGACGAGCTTATGGTGATTATCGGGAGGCGAGCGGGGCGAGAGAGATGGGCTCCTTAGGTCCTTCTTTCCGGGTGCCTAGATCGACTCCTAAGGCCTTTCTGAACAACGCAAGCGGTGAATGCGCGGCGTATAAGGCTGTCATTCTCTACAACAAACGTCAGGAGCCGACTACCCAGGGAGGCGCGACAGCGAGAGGGGCGCAGCTGGAGAGCATGCTAGACAAATCCCAAGGGTACGGTAAAATACCGTATGAAAAGCCACACGTGCGCGTAGCACCCCATTAAGGAGAATGGAAGATGACCGTAGGGGCACGTTTTGACCTGAAGCTCAGGGAAGATGAGAAAGAACTGTTTGCGCAGGCGGCCGAACTGATGGGGACGACAACCGCGGGATTCGTGCGGGCCGCCGCCAAGGAAAAGGCGCGAATGCTCGTGGAGCAGGAAATCCGGGTGACCTTATCAGCGCAGGATTTTGCGAAGCTCGCGGCAGCTCTGACCAAGCCATTTGCACCCAATAAGGCGCTAAAGGACGCACTCAAGAGCGCGGGCCAAATCACGCACCGTGCTTGAGGAGCTGCGGTTTGAATCCCAGGTTCACGACAGCAAGGCCTTCGATTGCGGTACGCCCGTCCTGAACGAATACCTCGCACGGTTCGTCACGCAACATCGCCGGCGCGGCCTAACCCAAATCTACGTCCTTGCAGACTCTGATAGGCCCTCCATGGTGTTGGGTTATTACACCTTAAGCGCGGCGCAGATTGATACGGCACAGATCTCCGAAGAGCGTCGCCGACACTTGCCGCGGTTCCCCCTGCCGTGTTTTCCGATGGGCCGACTGGCCGTCCATCAGGATCGGAAAGGCCAAGGACTCGGCAAGCTCCTTCTAGGTTTGGCAGTCGAGCGGTGCCTGCGGGCCCGAGAGGAGGTCGCCGCCTATGCTCTGGTCGTGGATGCCAAAGATGAGAACGCCGCTTTATTCTATCGGCATTACGGGTTTATCGCCTGCGTCGACTCTTTCACCACGCTTTATTTGCCGTTCGGGCGCTAAAATCGAGCTAAAACCAAGCCGGCCCGACATCGGCTAATAACAGGCACAAATTGCCGATAAAGAAAGCCGCTGCCGAGGCCTCGGCGCTCGCCAGCAGTTTATGCGATATTCGCAACACGCGGCTGTGTGCGCGCCGCTCCTGCCGCAGGAGTAACAGCCCCTCCAACAGCAGGCCGCCACTCCCAAAGACATTCAGAACCGCGCCAATGATATGAAGAAAGGACCAGGACATCAGAATGAGCTATACGCTCTCCTGGTTATCGGGTTGCGCGGGCGGCACGTGGGCCGTAGGCGCGGGCGTAAATCCATGAGCTGCAACGAACGGTCCAGCGTCGGGCTGCGCAATCGCCGCCTTCCGCGGCCGGCCCGCACCCAGCAATTCTCAATGTGAAGTGACGCCGCTTCGGAACGTGGTGGCGGTCTATTTACGGGGTGTTAACGATCATGTAAATCCGCGTCTTTCTGACACAAAGACGCGGATTTACATGATCGTTAACACTTCGCGAGCCTTTATTATTTCCCGCACGTATTTGGTGTCAGAATTGCAGTTGATAGCGTTGAGTTCTGGTTCATGATGCAGATTGCGATGCTGTGCGGCTTTCTAACCAGCTACCCGGTTAACTGGTGGCTGCTCCGCTCTGGCATCAAAGAGATGATGTGAGCTTCATGTCGAACGTTCATGCGAACGCGGCGCGCTCTGGTCGGAGCAGCGTAGCACGACCGCCGCGGCCGGCTACGCCCGCGAAAAGTGCCGTATTGGCACAAACGAGCGATTTCTTTGGGCGGGAAAAAATGGATTCGAGAGCGAAACAAATAGGTACAAAAATGGGTACAATGCTCAAGTGCGCTCATCGTAAATAATCGGTGATCACATCTGGACAAATAAGGTTCGGCGTCGCCAATCCCACCCTTTTTAATTGGTAGGGATTCCAGGACCGCCATTACCGCCTGGGATAATGGCACGCTCCTGGCGGTACTGGTTTTAGTCTCCTGCCAAGGAACCGTCAAAACGTGTGTTTGCCAATTGATTCGCTCCCAACGCAAGCCGGAACCTCTTAGATGCAAGAAGCTGCCAAACACCCTCCAGTCGTAGCAGTGCGGCTTTGGCCCCACTGGTTGGGGGCCTTTGTTTATGCTGTGCGCCGGAAAGTGATCTGAAGCCCTAAGGCATGGGCGACTTTCATAACCGTGGCGAGACTGGGATTACCATCGCCCGAAAGTGCCTTATAGAGGCCCTCACGGGTGAGCCCGGTATCACGCGCCAGTTGACTCATGTTGCGAGCGCGGGCAATGGTTCCCAAGGCGTGGGCCATAAGGGCGGGATCATTTTCTTCCGCACAGGCCTCCAGATAGGCGACGATATCTTCGTCGGTCTTTAAGTAGTCCGCAGTATCGTAATGACTAAATTCTTTATCCATGAGAACTCTCCTTCCAACGAGCCGCGATAGTCTTGGCGTTGGTAATGTCCGTATCTTGTGTTGTCTTGTCGCCGCCGCAGAGCAAAACAATGATGGCTATCCCCGATTGGTAAAAGTACACCCGATAACCGGGTCCATAGTCGATACGCATTTCTGAGACACCTTCGCCGACCGGTTTCACATCTCCCGGATTTCCGAGCGCCAGCCGATCCAGCCGCATCTGAATACGAGTCCGGGCACGCACGTCCCGTAGTTTTGTCAGCCAGCGATCGAACGTCGCGCTTTTGATGATCTCCATAAACTCATATTGTGAACTGTAGTTATCATGACGTCAATAAGGCGATAAAATGGGATAGCGGATGGACGGCGATGGCATTGCGTTTGGATTGCGTTGGCGATGCGTCCGCCATGCGACAGCAATGCATTCGCGTCGGGCTTATACGTGCAAGTGCTTGAGTTTTATACTAATCCAACATCCCTACTCAATCCTCGGTCGCCAACGCCTCTACAAGACCGCCTCGGAGTGTCAGGGTATCCCAATTAAGGAAAGGGCGCTGGCGTCCTGCGCGCGCCGCATAGACGCGGGCGAGCACGGTATGGAGATCGGGCGGGAGATGGAGATCTGGGGGAGAGAGGGCGGCGGCGAAGGAGGGGTGATGTCATACCGAGATCGTCGCATGAAGTTGAGAAAACGCAAGCTGGAACCTGTTAGGCGCAAGAAGCTGTCCTGCTGGCCAGATGC
>NZ_JBTRWP010000099.1:0-3120 GCF_054609335.1 Acidiferrobacter sp.
ACCTTACCGAGACGCCGTTGCAACATGATTTTCTCCTGCTTCGACATGCTTCATCCTAGATTGCGACACACTACGGGTCCAAAGCAAACACACCCTCCGCATACCCCTATAGGTATGTATAACGTCGAGCCCTTCGCGTACCTCTGCGATGTCCTCGACAAACTCCCCACCTGGCCCCATAAGCGCCTCTCCGAACTCCTGCCCTTCAACGGGGAGCCTAGTCTGTCGTAGCTGGCAACGGGGAGATAGGTGGGTTGGCTAGACGCTCACGAGTAATCAGCACGGCTTTCATGTGAACTACTATGCCAACGTATGATCTGTTGTCAAATAAGACAACATGGTCATCTTGCTACCCTAAGAGCCCACTTGCCGGGAAAACTGTGAGTAAAGACGCGAAAATAGTAGCGGCCATAGGGCAGCCACGTCGCCCGATCAATCCCGCATTTCCGTTGCTATTCAATTAACCGCATGCCGCAATGTTTGGCGGCGTCGCGATCAAAAGTTATCGTATAGCCACATCCCGCTTCATTAGCTGACCGCTCGATCAAGCAGTCGGCAAAGTCCGCCTTCTCTTCTTTGAATAGCCGTACCGCTTTCCATACCGTACCAGCGTTGGCTACTACGATTTCCTTGGTGCGCAGCAATGTTTGCAACACTTCGCATATCTCGCCTTTGGTCGAGGCGTAACAGCTCGTCAGCACCCACACCAGCTCGATCACTGAAACGAGGCTCACGTACCCGGGCGCATCCACCGTCAACGACTCAATCAGGCGCGTTGCCTTCGGTGACTGCTTAGGGTCATCCTGCGCGACATAGCGAATAAGGACATTGGTATCCAGACCTATCATCTCGCCTTTGCCCCGTGAACAGCGATTGCGCCATTCATTGCCGCAATCGTTACCGGCGCAGCAGGCTTACGCACCAACCCCCTCAAAGAAGTTACCGATTGCGTAGCGGCCACCAGCTCAAAACGACCTGGTTCAACCTGGACAAACTCCACCCGGTCTCCGGCTTCAACGCCAAGAGCGGCACGCACTATGGAGGGAATGGTGATTTGGCCCTTACTGGTCATGGTTGCAGTAGACATTCAAGGTACCCCTGTTTACATCTCCTTACTTTAAGGTAAGGCACGGAAAAAGTAAAGAATTGGAAAAGCCTTTTTGGTCTTCTATCGTATCAGCTCTGTTAGCCCCGGCCTCCCCTACCCGGCTTTGCGCTGATATCGTGTGGGCACATGGAGGGTCGATCGGGTGGGGCGGGACAACCGGAGTAGGCAACAGTTCTTTTCACAGTCAGGTGCGGGATGATCTAGCCCCGGCACCCGCATATTTCCCTTCGTGCAGATTACTCAATAGCGACTGCGCGAGGGTATATGGTTATGCAGCTTTTGACTCTGGATGAAGTGGCGGCCCGTCTCGGGTGTGCGGTGGACGGCCGAGAGCCTGCTGGCGTCTGGTCGGCTACCCCGGCCTGTCCGGTTTGGGCGGGCACGGCGGTGGGCCGACGAGCAGCTGGACGCGTTCATTACGGCCGAGATCGAGCGGGCAGGCGGGTACTCGTGCCGGCGGGGCGGCCGTGGCCGGCCGCGGACTTCCTGACTAGGGTGGCCTCCGTCCGGCAGTCGCCTGCTCCTGGGTAGGTTACCGCCCCGCACCCTCCGCCATCTCTTCCCGAAGGATTCGGCGCAAGGCCGCCGCCGTTAAGGGCTTGTCGTCTTTGGCAAGCGAGGCTTTTAACGCCTCATTCATAAGGGTTTGGTATCCGCTTCCCATCTGCTCCGCGCGCGCCCGAAACGCAGCCAAGGTGTCATCGTCGATATAGATGGTGATGCGCGTCTTTCCCTTCGCGGAAAGAACTGCTCCGCGCTTCCCTTTCGAAAAATCGTATTCATCCCTCATAGTCTCTCACCTCATGACGTGTCGCGCATCGCGCCGATATCAACCGTATCTCGTCGCCGCGTAGTGTATAAACCACCACCATAACCACCCCAACACTTCCCGTCCCCACCGCAATAAACCGATCTTCATCTGGCGCGTCCGGATCTGGACTGTGAATCGCGAGCGGGTCGATAAAGACCCCCTTCGGCGTCAGCAAACGAAACTCCGTGTTTCTTGAGGTTGCCTGCGGCCTTGTTGGGGTCGAATTGAAGGCGCATCGCGCTATTATACATACGATATACATATATGTATAGGGCTAGAAGCACTCCCCAACCTCTTTCAAAAGCCATCGGGTGATGGCGCCACGGGCCGTTTTGGGAACCCCCCTTTTCCGCTTCTCCCGGTCATTCCTGAAGGCCGCGGCCAGTTGCTCCAAGAGAGACGACACACCGAAGAGCGCACGCCTTCTCCGCGTGCTCGTGCCCGTTTTCAGCCCACGCGTCCCACCCCTAATGTCCGCCTGAGCGCAACCGGATGGGGGTTATGGTAGCGGCGCCTTAATGGGCCGCAGCCAATGGCCCTCGTACAGTCGCTGCCACGCCATCTCGATCTGCGTCCGTGAGAACTGGCGTTTGCGATCATTCCAAGCGTAGGTGGCCGCCATCGCGGTTTCGGCGGAAGCGGCCCCCTCGTGACGGGCAACCCAATATACTGTAGAGAACAATTCCAGGCCGAACGGGGTCTCGAACCCCTCGACCAGGCCCACCACCCGATCAAAATGCGCGTGCGTGTCTCTGTGGTCTGCCAGAAACGCGTTGGCATCGGCCACCGCCCCCGGCACTAGGGCCAGCTGCTTCGTGGGCGCGTCGCCACCGTCGGCGTAGCCCGAGATGAGATGGCCTTCGATCGTGCGTAGCACATGGCGCAGATTCTCGGTGTAGGGGCCATACGGCGCCTTCACATAACGCAGGCGCAGAGATTCACCGGCTTCCTGCATGAAGTACATGAGCTTATGGACTTCCAGAAGTGAAATGGAGGGGTCCAGGAGGCCTGCCAGATACCGGTCCATGAGGCCCACCAAAGCCGCCCGACCCGGGGTCATCGTGGGTACTTCTGTCGAATGGTTGGCCCGTGCGTCGGCCGCGCCACCCGGCTCAAAGACCAGCGCCTCCACCTCCGGCAGCGCCGCCAAGGCGTGTTCGATGCGGGGTCTAACATCGGCCCAGTCCAGACCGCCGAGACC
>NZ_JBTRWP010000100.1:0-2982 GCF_054609335.1 Acidiferrobacter sp.
AGACATCGCCCTTACGGGCCTTGTGACGGGCTCCTCGCGGAGCCTCTCCCCTCGGGGCTGTGGACAACCGGCTCCACTCTCTCGAGTGCGGTCGGAACCTTCGGCGCTTTGCCTTTCGCCTTTACCCGCTTTACAGGGAGAGCATAGGCCATGCGGCCTACAATGTGATTCCAACCTTCCAGTGTCCGGGACTGAGGAAGCATCCCGGAGTGGGTCCGAACGACCTATTGTCCACGTCTGCACGGTACCGCTTGTGCCCCCTGGTCAACCGAGCTTTTGGGTCTTCAACCTCCAAGCTCCGGGCTTTAGCCCGGGGTAGTTGACGGCCCACTCCCTCAAAAGACCATATCCAAGGACGCTCGGTGATCCAACCCCTGGCTCGCCCCCGGCATCCCCATCAGGACCATTCAGTCCTGGTCCGCCGACCCCGGCGCGGGTTGGGCGGCCGCAATGTCCTGTCGCGCCATCATAGCAAAACTTAATGGGCGCCCCTGGTGTACGGTTTTATTTATGGGCAAATTCTTGGCGACCCGAAGCGGTCATAGCGACTTTGCGCGCGGGCAATGAGCGAGATTGTCGAGATCAGCCCTGTGTCTTGTAGGAGGGGACCATACCGTGGAAGCCGCGCATCGCAGGGTCGACGGGCGCGTTTGCCCCGCGGTCTTCGCGCCAAGCTGCCCGTCTCACGAAGCCCTGGGCCCGTGCCCCGCGGGCGCTCTCGTGCGCTCGATCGGAGCGGACGGCCCTTGCCGGACGACGGGGCGCGCTATTTTTTTGTCTCGCCCTTCAGCCGCGCGAGTTCGGCGTCCACGGAATCTCCGGAGCGCAGTTTCGCAAGTTCGCGCTCGGCGGGCGACTGATCATCGCCATCGTCCAGCACCCCGCTCTCGGCGAGCGAGTCCATCGCCTGGGCGCGGGCCTGCATCTGCTCGGTCTTGTCCTTGGCGCGACGCACGCTCTCGCCCACGCCGCCTAGCTTTTCGCTCAGCCCGGACATCGATTCGTTGACCTTGACCTGGGCCTCCGCGCTGCCGTATTGGCTCTTCAAGACCTCTTTCTGGGTGCGGAAGGCGTCGATCCGCTCTTGGAACTTATGCTCGTAGTCGATGAGCTTTTGGACCTGTGCGGCGATGTTGTCGCGGGCCTCGGTGAGCGATGCGAGCTTGACTGTCGCGGCCTGCTTTTGGGTGAGCGCGCTACGCGCCAGGTCTTCGCGGTTCGATTGCAGGGCCAGCCGGGCGTCGGCCTCGTGGCGTGCGATATCGGCCTGCGTGGTACTCATTTGTTGCTCGAGGACCTTCTGCTCGGTCACGACATCGGCGAGGTGGCGGCGGGTCTCCTGGAGGCCCGCCAGCATCTTTTCGTAAGAAAGGTCCAGTTGCTCGTTCGGATCCTCCGCGGCGTTGATGAGTTTGTTGAATTTGGCCTCGATGACGTCGGCCGCGCGTTTGAAAAGGCTCATAATAATCTCCCTAGTCGTTTACCGGGATGACAATTTGCGGAATCAATCGTTCAGGGATCACGGTCGCGTCTTCTATGGGTTTCACCGCCGTGCCGATGGCGAAGAACTCGATGACGTGCGGCTGCCAGTTGTGTGATCCCTCGTGCAGCTGGACTGCAACCACACCCTCAGCGCCGGCCTCTTTGGCTTCCTGCTGCATGCGCTCCATGGCGAGTTCGCGGGCGTCGTACATGGCTTGGGTGAAAAGTGGCATCTCGACGTTGCGCCCTACGTTGCCGAGCGACTGCAGCATGCCCTGATGGGCCACGTGGTATACGCAGGAGCCCATGACGAGCGCGAGCGGTCGGTAGCCGGATTGCAGCAGCATCCAGAGGTCCTGGCCGGAGAGGTCGGAAGTAAAGGGCTTGCCAGCGGGGCCCTTGAAGCCGGGGTGGCCCTTGCTGTGGGCGATGGCCGTGCCAATGGCCAGAAACTCGAGGATGTCCTTGTCCCAGTCCATGCGCTTGACCTCAAGGCGCACGCCGACCACGCCGTCTGCCGACAAGGACTGCGCTTCCTGCTCCATGCGCGTCATCGCAAGCTCGCGGGCCTCGTACATGGCTTGCGACAAGACCGCCATTTCCTGGTTCTTGCCCCAGCCGGCGTATTGGATGCCGGTATGGTAGATACAGGAGCCGACAACCAAGCCCAGCGGCTCGAAACCGGCCTCACCTACCATCAGGAATTCGTTTACGGAAAAGTCCGAGGTGAAGATGCCGCCCCGGCGGCTCGTGTCGCGCAGGCCCTCCAGGCGCTCGCGCGCGTGTTGCGGCAGATCGGGGACTGTCTCACTCATGTTACAGGACCTCCCTGGTGGTGTCGGTGGCGGCCAGCAGCCGCGGATCGCGCACGCTCGTTACCAGCCGCACGCCGAACGGGCGTCGCGTACGGCTGTCGTGGAGGATGGCGGTGCCCAGCGCGATATAGCGGGCGAGGAAGCGCGGGTAGGGGTTGTTCTCGTCGGGCTCGACGCGGTAGAGCTCGGTATGCTGGGTATGGGCGAGGACCCCCGAGCCCAGACGCACTCCGTCGTCGCGCAGCTCCAGCAGGGCCTGGCGGCGCACCCGCGTGAGGAAGGTCGAGAGTGGCGCGATCTCCTGGTTCCAGAAGGACGCGGTGTTCGCAGTCGAGTAGCCGCTCGCAACGAACCAGTCATAATGGGCGCCTATGGCAAGGCCCACGGGCACGATCCCGGATTCGAGCAGTCGCGCGAACTCGAGGGCGGAGACCGTGGCGAGCGCGGGGTTGGTCGATTCCGCGAGGCCGTCTAGACGCACGGCGGTGCCGGTCACGCCGTAGTCCATGTGATCTTCATTCTCCGTCCCCGGCATGCGGCGCACGCGCAGGGTCACGTCGACCACCGCGTTCGCACCCATGAGCCCCGCCTCGAGGCGCAGCCGGTCGAGCGCCGTATGCCAGCCCTCGTAGTGGCCGCGCGTCCAGGAGTATCCAAAGTGAAACCAGCAGTTGCCAGAGACGAG
>NZ_JBTRWP010000101.1:0-2807 GCF_054609335.1 Acidiferrobacter sp.
TTTTCGAAGCGCGCAACGAAGGCGGCGAGGTGCATACGGGCCTCGGCGATATCATGGGCCTCAAAGATCCGTTTGGCGTGTGTGGCCCCCACAAACGGGGGTTGTCCACCACTTCCGCCCGATGGCGGCTCGGGGTATGTGACAGGAGGTTGCGCATGAGATGGACCTGGCAGCGCCGCCAAGAGACCCCCTGGAACGGCTTGCGGGCGGCCTCCACAAGACCGGCATGGCTGTCGGAGATGAGCCAGAGGACGCCTTTCAGGCCGCGGGCCTTGAGGCCCTTGAAGAAGTCGTCCCAAGTGGCAAAGGACTCAGGGTCGCCGATCTGGATACCCAATATCTCGCGCACGCCATCGGCGCGGATGCCCGAGGCGATGAGAGCCGCCTTCGACACCACCCGATCGGCTTCGCGGACCGTGAGCACCAGGGCATCGACCAGCACAAACGGATAATGGGCCGTGAGGCGGCGCTCATTGAAGGCCCGCACCCGGGGATCGAGGCCGGCGCAAAGCGCACTCACGGTCGATTTCGAGAAAGAGGCGCCACACAAGGCCTCGGTGACCTCGGTCACTTTGCGGGTCGAGACGCCCTGCACCACCATCTCCATCAACGCCGGCACGAAGGCCTGCTCGCTACGCTGGTAGCGCTTGAAGAGCTCCGGCGAGAAGCTCCCATCCCGGGTCTGGGGCACCTGTAAGGTCACAGGGCCCACGCGGGTGTACAGGGTCCGGGGGCGCACGCCATTGCGGTAGCCCTGGCGCTCTACCGTCCGTTCGTGCGGCTCGGCACCCAGGTGTTCGGTCATCTGCGCCTCCAGTACCTGGTTTAAGACCGTCTCCACACGCTTGGCAAGCCCTTCCGACCCATTCAGCAATCCTGGCAACATATCCCGACCTACGTTAATCTCATGATCTGCCACTGCCTTGATCTCCTGGTTGAATTAACGTTCTGAACACCGTCAATTACCCGGATCGAGGCGGTGGCACCAACCGCCTTAAGCTCGTCAGCTATTTACAGCAGTTTACGGACATAACCGTCCCGCAGGGCTTGCGCCTGCTCCTGGTGTTTCTCGATCTCCGCTCTTTGACCACGGGACATCCAGTCGATCAAGGCGTGCTTGGCCGCAACGGTGGTTTTGTTGAAGTCGCCGCCGCAGGCCGCCACGGCATCGTGGAACGCTGGCTCGTTGAAGATCGCCGCCGCCTTCTTGATCCGCTCCCGGGCCGGCACTTCTTTCTCACCCGTAACCGTCGGCACTTTCTTGATCCTGCTTCGGGCGGTCACTTTGAGCCCCCGAATATCTTTCCGGCCATGTCCTCCATGACCCCCGCCACGTGCTCATGGGACAGGTGCGCGTAGCGTTTCACCATGGCGAGGGTCTTGTGTCCGAGAACCGCCGCGATCTCTTGGAGTCCGGCCCCGTTCATCGCAAGGTATGAGGCAGTCGTGTGCCGCAGATCGTGCCAGTGGAAGTTTTCGATACTGGCGCGTCTCAAAGCCGTCTCCCACGGCGTGCGCAGGTCTACGGGCTGCTTGGGGTGGGTGCGGCCTGGAAACACAAGGTCGGTATCGAGACGGCGTACCTTGGCGCGTTCCCGCAGAATGTCGAGGGCTGGCCCCACGATAGGCAATGGACGACGCTCGCCGTTCTTGGTGTCCTCCAAAAGGATCACGCGGCGGCTCAAGTCCACCTGCCCCCACGACAAGCTCATGATCTCCATGCGCCGCGCCCCGGTTGTCAGCGCCAGCATAACGGCGGCATACAAATCCGGGTGATCCCTGCACGCCCCTAGCAGGCGTTCGCGTTCATCGTCCGACAGATACCGCACACGGCCCCTGGGTTCCTTCCGCTTCTCGACGCGACGCATAGGGGAGATTTCCAGCCACTCCCAGGACTTCGCGCAGGTCGCCAAAACGACGGACAGGGCCGCCAGGTAGCGATTGATCGTTGCATCTGACCGTATGCCCCCGCCCTGGATGGTCTCGCGTGCCAGCTTCTCGCGAGCCTCGCTGATGCGGGCCGGGGTGAGGTCGGCCAGGACGTACCCGCCCAGCTCGCGCCCCCACCATGTCAGCTGTCCAGCGCGAACCTCAGCGTCTTTCAGGCGCGGCAGATTCTCGGCCTTGTATCGCGCTATGGCGTCGTTCAGCGTGTGCCGCTTGGCCTCAGTGGTGGCGAAGTGGCGGCCTTCGCGCATGGCCGCTGCCGTCTGCTCGCCCCATCGTTTCGCATCACTCAGACGGGCAAAGGTAGCGGTCTGTACCGACTGGCCCCTAAGCCTAATCTTGACGCGGTAGGACGTGCCCTCTGCGGTCGTGCGTTTCTCGATGGTCGCCATACCGTTACCCCTTATTGCCGTGTTTGCTGATCTTCTCACTTCCGGCAATACATGGCAACAAAGGATATGAAATCCGGTGTTGTTGCAACACAAGCCACTGTTTTTATTTGTTATCTGCCTGTGCCCCATGCTATACGGGACAATTACGGGACAGTGCGGGGCAAAAACGGGTACTTATGCGCAGACGGAAGGCGGCTTTTCGGGTAGGGGAACGGATTGCGGGCTTTTGCTGTTCGTGGTCTTTTTTAGCGGCTTAGTGTCCCGCCAGTGTCCCGCTAAGGTGTTATGTGAGCGGATACTTTCTATTAAGTCTTTGTTTTATATGGTGGGCCGTGCTGGGTTCGAACCAGCGACCACCTGATTAAAAGTCAGATAAATACCCCTTTCCGTAGCGTACGTTAGCGAATAATAGCTTTTAAAACAAGCCACTTATGACGGCATACGGCGGCGTTGGAGGTTATTGAAAGG
>NZ_JBTRWP010000102.1:0-2757 GCF_054609335.1 Acidiferrobacter sp.
GACCACGAGGCCATCCCGTCGGCTGTGATCCCCAATAAGTCATACAGCACCCCCTCATCCAAGGGATCTTCCGTGTTTCCCAGGGCCGTCCGTACGCTGCGCGCCGCTTGCACGGCTTCCTCCCAGGGTCGCGCTGATCCGTAAGCCCATGCCGAAATCGAACCCAATGGGCGGGGATCGGAGGGCTTACCCGGCACGCCGGGCGCCTGGATAAGCGCCTCGATCTCCGTTGGACCTCCCGTCCCCTTCCCATATACGGCCGCGACTTCCGACAAACTCAACCCCAGGACCCGTCGCAACCGCAAGGCCGTGTCCATAAACGGCTCCGGCGCCTCATCAGGCTCGAATCCGAACTCCGCCTCCGTCCTCCTATAAACCGTGCTCTCGGCGTTTGCGCGATCTTCGCAGACGAGGCCCCACAGGGCTTGCAGATCATTCTTCGGACGCCCCCGCGCCTCCAAACGCTCCAGCGTCGCCCCGATGAGCGCCTCGATCCCGCGCCCGAAATCATCCAACGAGACATAGACTGGCTGCTCCAGGCTCGTAAGGTAACGTAAAGACTGTCGGGCGTCCGGTCGGGAGGCAAGGGCCCATACCCGCATGCGCTGCCCGTCAGCGGCAAACAACACCCGCGGCCACACAAAACCATGTCCCGCAGCGGCGAGTTCATGCGCCATACGCCACTCTACGGTCGGAGACATACGGTCCGGCGGCAGAGGCTCCCAATGGAGGCGCCACCACGATGACGCAAACCACAGTGCCAATGGGTAAGCCGCAGCCAGGATCGCTTCCTGCGGATCCCGGGACCACGCATCTTCATTGCGCATGAGGTTATGCGGTCCCACATAGAGTCCTAGGCGCGCTATCGTGTCCGCGACCTCCGGCTCCTCGTCATAGGCCGAGACCGCCCATTCCCACGTCCACCGAAAGGTGCTCACGGGCCCGACCATCGTCTCAGAACCTCCTCGCGTAGCGGGTCTGCTTCACATAGAGGGTATCCATGCTAGGTCCCGGTCCCCCGGTTCTCAAGCTGCGCTTCCAGGGGCCAGCCCGCATCGCTAACCGCCCAGACGTTCTGCGGCCAGTCGCCGCACCAGCGTTCACTGACAAGCCCTCGACGCAGCCCCTCCTGGAGATATCTCAGGGCCTCGGCCTTCGATGTTATATTCGCGTCGTCACAAAGGCATGCCCCGAGGCGCGCGCCACTCGGCGGCGTAAGCCCGAAGTCCCCCGGATTCTTCTTGTGTCCGGGATTTCCCCCATACCGCGCCCCCTGGGCAAGGGCGGCCAAAGCACCTCGCTCCCCAGCCTCCACGGCACGCAATCGCCGCTTAGGATTCACGCGCCCGTATCCGCGCCACATAACCAATTGTCCCACCTCCGCTTCAGAGCCTTTTAGGCTCGTCCGTGCGACATCCAGATCTCGCCATCGCCTCGCTCCCGCTAGAATACTGGAAACCGGAGCCAGAATGAGCTGCCTCTCCCGGCAGGTCCATTGGGTTCAGAACACACGGAAACATTGCGCCACACTTCGATATGTGTCCCCTTCAATACGCGCCCTCACGAATCCGAGACAATGTGGGCTCGCCCCGCCGCATCATGCAGGCGCTCCCATTATTCCGCGCGCCTTGAGCTCAACATCCTAGCGTTTGCCCCATAGCGGCCTTGGCGCACTTGCCATCCACTGCCAGCACACCGCCGACTCTCCCAAGCGCGACGACAAGGTCTGACACGCGCACTATGCCCCCTTGGTCGCAGTCGCCAACAAGGGATCGCACCGCAGTGTTCCGTGACCGATCACGAAACCGCGTCACCACTCCCGGGTCAGGGATCGTGAGCGGACCTTTGGCCGGCTTGGCCATAGCACCCCTTCCCCTCCACCCGGCCAAACCGCGGCCCCGCACATCAGGTTATTGAGACGCACCTCATTCGCGCGCGCTTACATTTTTCGGAATGAGGCAAGCCCCTTACCACCCGGGAGCCACGCATATTGAGAAGCGAACCGCCCCTGATACATGGGAAAGCCCGTCTTGGGGTCCCCAAACCGCACCCGCGAGGAGAGGATGCCGTTGTAGGCCAGAACCGCCTCCACGATATCGACCGGGACCCCGAAGTCGCGGGCGGCGAGATCGACACCGGCCGCCGAGGTATTGCCGTTCAGATAACTCTGCAATGCCTCGAAGGGACAGAGAAGCTCGGCGGCGAAGGCCCGCTGATATTTCTGGCGCCAGCTCATGAGGTCGGTACTGGCAAGCCATGGGCCGCGCGCCTCCTCGGGCAAGAGGAAGTCGGCGAAGAGTCGCGCCCATTCGAAGCGCCGAGTAGATCTATCCCCCTCCCGCGCCAGAAAGCGATACGCCCCGGAGACTACGGGAATCCCGACTGCCGCACGGGCGTGGGGTCCCAGGGTGAGCCCATCGGCGGCCTTCTTGGTGATCCCGAGGAGCTCATACAAGGCTTTGTCCTCCAGGGCCCCTTCCGCCACACCCATCGCCGCCCGAACCTCGCGGGCGATGACCGCCGCCTGTAACCACGAAGCGCCCTGCGGGATGGTCTTTGACCCCATGCGCCGGGGATCCACGGGCCGCCCTGGGACCCCTGCGGTACCGGCCAAGGCCTGGAGCGGTACGAAGGCCAGGCCCGCAAGCCTGCCATAGGCCGGCAAGAGCTCCGAGACCGCTCTCCCCATGGCGTCTTTGAGGATGAGGACCTGGTCCATGAGACCGTTCGGACACTGGCCGAACGCGAACCCCAGTT